>CBHRAM010000268.1:0-5288 GCA_966076165.1 uncultured Chitinophagaceae bacterium | reverse complement strand
TTATCCATCGGACAAATTCTGTACAAAGGATTGTCGCCTAAATTCCAGATATCCTCACAGATGGTAATGGCCAGTTTTTTTCCTTTAAAAGGAACTACCTGCCAGTCAAAGGAAGGTTCAAAATAACGGTACTCATCAAACACATCATAAGTAGGTAATAGTGTTTTGTGTATTTCCGCTTTTATTTCTTTTTCATGCAGAAAAAAAGCTGCATTGAAAAGGCTCTTTCCTTTTTGTTTTGTATTTCTGGCCGGGCTGCCAATTAATACGCCAATAGTATCTGCATGCTCCCTGATCTGATCAACCGCTTCATAACATTTATTGATAAAATCATTGAACTCCACAAAATCCCTGGCAGGGTAACCGCTTACACACATTTCACTAAAGAGGATGAGGTCGCCGCCCTGTGCTTTGGCCTCTTCTACAGCCTGAATGATCTTTTTCGTATTGCTTTCAAAATTGCCGATATGATAATTCTGCTGGGCTAAAAATATCTTCATCCCGCAAAGTTCCGTAACTTTTGGATAGGTTTCATTTTTCAGGTTACAAATCAGATCCTTGCATGGTATATTCCTGGCTGCATAAAAAAAGGGTGTCCACGATATTGGCTATCGTGTTGATTCTGAATGTGCAGGCCCAGTCTCACACCTACAGTTTTTTCCCTGTGAAAGGAATGGCCCTGCAATCCAATGCACTCATCGGCCGTATCGGAAGTCATTTTTTTCTGATGAATACCGAGAGCAGAAATGGGCTTGGTTTATACATTCTGGATACCACTACACAAACGGGCGTTACTAAACAGTATGATTTTCCAAAACAGGTACTCTCGATACAGGTTACAGAACATTCAATGATTTTTGTGGCCAGCTCACAGGAACGGTCCGGTCTTGTGTATCATATTCTCACCATCAATGAAAAAGGGGAATTGCTGAACAGAAAAGACGGCCCCCTAACGGGTATGCGGGGCCCTGCAAAAGCCTTGGTGAGTGCGGGAAAACAATACCTGCTGTTTTATGAACTGTCAAAGAAGTCAAATGATTCTTCGCAGTTGCGCGGCGTATTGCTTGGGGGAGAATGGGAGGTGAAAAAACAGTTGCGCTACAGTTTTAAACTGGATGCCGAACTGGATACAGACCCCGAAGTTTTTCTGGACAATACCGGCAACACACATGTATTGGTGTATGATAAATTTGCGAACTACCGCATATCTGCCGATGTTACGGTGAACTCTATACCCCTTACTGAAGAACAGATCGTAAGTGAAGTATTTACCTTTCAGAAAGTGAAGCTGAAGAATATGCGGGTATTTCAGAACAACGATTGTAATTGTCTGCAGGCCGAGGGAATGTATGTGGATGGCATCACCAAGGCCAATAAAGGTTTATACAGTATTGCTTTTCCGCCAGGAAGAAAAAATGAACTGGCACCCCGCTTCATTCCTTTTAATGAGGAGCAGGTAAAGAATTTCAGGAAGGGGTTTGGAGCAACCGATGAAAATATCCTGAAATCTATCCAGCTACAGGATATGCTATATAGTGATGAAGGAAGTTTCGCGATCCTCCGGATCAATAATGGAATGCCACAGAAAGTGATGCGCATCAATCCGGAAGATGATCCTTCGGCAAAATCACTGAGCCGCTCATTGAGTACATCCCGTGCGGGTGATTATCAACAGCCACCAACATTGGTACTTACTACCGGGGTAGCCGGTGCTGCCGTGCAGAGAGCGCGTACGGTTCCGGCCATGCCGATCGACAGAACTGCGGGTGCTTCCCCCTTATTATCCGGTGCCCCGCCGCGTTCTTCACCGCTCTCATCGAGGGCATCCGGAAGAAATGCGCCTAAATTCATTTGTGTAAAACTGGACAAGGACCAGGGTATACAATGGTATACCGGGTTATCACTCGATGTATTTGCCGCGGATGATGAATTGTATAACCGGGTTCTTTTTTTAGGTGGCGAAAAACAGGAACTGCCCTTACTGCTTTATCAGGCCGATGCCCTGGATGAGCCATTGCCGGTTTTAATCACCCTGAAAGATGGCAGACAGATGCTTGATAAATTTCCCGAAAAAAAACTGATTTTCTCCCCCCTGTTATATCTTGATCATTATCAGTACGGCTCTTTATACCTGAATACCGAAACAGGTGTTGGTGGGTTGATGGTTATCCAGACAAAAGAATAAATTTCACAGGCTTTAACACACAATTAGTAAAACAGGTGTATTTGTGTAACCCCCGTAGTTACATTTGTAACTGTTCTGTTTAATGGATCTATTATGGTGCGAAAACTGATATATACCTGTTTGTTGTTTATTGTCTTTGGCTGTAAGTCAAAAAAAGAGATCCCGGATGTATCCGGTATCAAAATATCCTTGCAGGTAGAAAGATTTGAAAAAGATTTTTTTGCACTGGATACCCTGCACCTGAATACCTCCCTTCAGAACCTGCAGCAGCAACATCCGGGGTTTACACAGGATTTCTTATTTAATATTTTAGGCACTACCGCAGACAGTGCCCTGAAAGATGTTCCGCTTTTCCTGCGCACGTATGGAAGTATGAACCAGGCGGCTGGTGAAAAATTCAAAGACTTTGGTAAAATAGAAGCGCAGGTAAAAAGAGGGTTACAGTTTGTACATTATTATTATCCGGATTATCCCTTACCCAAAAAACTGATCACGTTCATCGGGCCGATCAATAGTTATGGAAATATCATTACCCCCAATGCATTGGCTGTGGGGTTGCAATTATATCTGGGCAGGGATTATCCTTTATACCTTTCAGAACAGGGGCAGCAACTGTATCCGGTGTTTATTTCAAAACGGTTTTCGCCGGAGTATATACCGGTGAATTGTATCCGCAATATTGTTGACGATATGTATCCCGATAAAAGTATCGGAAAGCCCCTGGTTGAGCAGATGGTGGAAGCGGGTAAACGTTTATGGCTCATGGATAAATTTCTGCCCGAATTGGCAGATAGCCTGAAGATCGGCTATACCCAACAACAGCTGACCGGCTGTTATGAAAGCGAAAAGAATATCTGGAGTTTTTTTGTACAGAACGACCTGTTATATAATTCAGATCCCAATCTTACCCGCGATTATATGACAGACGGGCCCAATACAGCCGCACTTGGTGAAACCTCTCCGGGCAATATCGGGCAATTTGTTGGCATGCAAATTGTGAACAAATGGATGGAGAAACAGAAAAATCTGACCCCGGATGCATTGATGAAAACCCCGGCCAAACAGATCTTCGACGAAGCCAGGTATAAACCAAAATAACGTACTGCTCATGAAGCCCGGACTTTTGCTTTTATGCATACTGATATCTGTGTTTTCCAGCGCACAGTTACCGGGCATTCAGTTATTCGAAAACAGTAATGCGGGTATGATCAGTACCCGGTCAAGTCCAAGACTTATCGGTAAAGTAGGAGAGAATTATCTGATGATGGATAATTCCATCAAAGGAATCATCCTCACCGTTTTTGATTCCTCCTTTGAGTTTGTGAGCCAGAGAGACCAGCCTTCTTCTTTTTATCGTGCCAATAAAATTATTGATAAAGACAGTTTGCATGTTACCTGGAGCGAATCGCATGAGGGGGAAGAGTGGCTATACAAACAAAGTTTTGATCAAAACGGGAATGGATCTAAGATGCGGATAGTTAAGCTGAACAATCCCGATCACCGCTTTATGAACCTGGCTATGGATAGGCTTAACAAAAGGTCTTTCTTTTACACCCTGCAGGTAATTGATTCTCCGAACGTGGCGATAAAGGGGGCAATATTGGATGCCAACTGGCAAAAGATCAAAGAAGTGTCGGGCACTTTTTCATTGATCACAAATCTTGAACGTGCTCCGCTTCCGATGATGGATGCAGACGGCAATATTCATGTATTTGTCTATGATAAATTATCGAATTACCGGCTTTCGGCACAGCTTACCGTTCATTCTCTTTTATTTACTGAAAATAATTTCCGAAAGGAATCTTTTCAGTTTGATCATAACAAATTGTATGATCCTGTTTTTGCTGATGACCCGGAAACGAAACACTGGGTGATGCACGATTTTTTTTATGAAGGCCAGTCGAAAGAGAAAAAAGGGGTCATTACCCTGAAGATCCCTTATGAAAGAGGAAAAGAACTGATCCCTGTGTTTCAGGATCTGCCGGATTCTGTTCAAAAAGAATTAAGGAAACACACAAAGAACCTCCGCGCACGGCAACCACTTTCGGAAAGCCTGCTCACCACAAGCATATTGGAAAGCAATGCATCAACCGTATTTATCACCGATCTGCTGGATCTGCCCTCCCATCAACTGGTACGTGATGTAGATGTGGAGCCGGAATTCAGAAACCAGAACCGGTCAAAGTACCGTAACTCCGGGCCGAGATATATGGGTAGCAGTACTGCGCAGAGTATAGGAAAGCCGGTAAATAATGGAACATCCGGAGTAAACATCCTTAACTCAGGTTCTGTGGGAGACCCCAATGGCGGCCGGCCCTCTTTTTTTTCAAATAGTAATATGGGTAGTGATTTTTTGACGCCTGTAAATGAAAAGCGTGTCGTATTTTATGTTAATGCAAAGGGGAGTCTTCAGTGGTATCAATATCTTTCTGAAGAAAATCCGGGTTTGTATTTCTCAAAAGAAGTACCCGTGAGCTACCCGATGAACAATGGGAATGAACGGCAGTTCCTGCATTATCATCCCACTGGCTTTGCAAAAGATGCATCCGGAAAAACTGATAATGATCAATACCTGATGCAGTTCTCTGTTACCCATATATCTCCGGCAGGGATCAGCTATGCCAAAAAAGAAGCAGCCTGTCCGGCAGGCACAAAATTCTTTAAACCTATGTTGCTTACAGATGGTAAATACCTGATGCCCTATGTTAATGTATCACTTGGGAAATCGGGGCTGGCTTTGTTGCAGATGGGAAACAATAAATGAAATAACAGATCAGTTTCATAAAAATCCAATATCTATGAAAGAAAAAATCCTTTTCCTCTTCATTTCTTTTTCGATGACGGGGTTTTTATGGGCACAAAAAATGGATGTAAAAGTTTTTGAAACACCCGGTGTCTATTTTAAAACGCCTGTCTTATTAGGGAAACTGGGTACGCATTATATATTGAAAGATGAGCCGGATAGTGCTGGTACCCCCTTATTTATATATGATTCTTCCTTTCGGTTGGTAACAAAAAATTATCAACCGGCATCTGTATATACAGCTTTCAGTTTTATCGTTCAAAACACGATCATTTTTTCCTGGCATAAACAAAACATTGG
>CBHRAM010000267.1:0-5314 GCA_966076165.1 uncultured Chitinophagaceae bacterium | reverse complement strand
ACCCAACAGGAATATACCACGATCATCCAACAATTACTCCACCATATCCATCGCGGCGATTGTTATGAGATCAATTTCTGCCAGGAGTTTTATGCAACAGCTGTAACGGCCGATCCATTGGGATTGTATAACCGTTTAACCGATGTATCCCCCAACCCCTTCTCTTCTTTTTATAAACTGGATGATAAATACCTGCTCTGCGCCAGTCCCGAAAGATATATCCAGCGTAAAAGGGATCATATCATTTAACAACCGATCAAAGGCACGTATAAAAGAGACCTGAGCAATGCAGCAGCCGATCAAACACTGAAAACTCAATTACAGCAAAGCGAAAAAGACCGGACCGAGAATGTGATGATCGTAGATCTTGTCAGGAATGATCTAAGCCGTATCTGTAAAGAAGGTTCTGTAAAAGTGGATGAGTTATTCGGCGTGTATACATTCCCCCAGGTTCACCAGATGATCTCAACCATTAGTGGCGACCTGAAGGAAGGGGTAGATTTTACAGATATGATCAGGGCAACATTCCCGATGGGCAGTATGACGGGTGCACCCAAAAGAAAAGTAATGGAGCTGATCGAACAGTATGAAAAAACAAAGCGGGGAATTTATTCAGGAGCGGTAGGTTATATCAATCCTGAAAAGGATTTTGATTTCAATGTAGTGATCAGGAGCATACTATACAATGCATCCAATCAATACCTCTCTTATCTGGTAGGTGGCGGTATCACGTCGCAAAGCGACCCGGAAAAAGAATATGAAGAATGCTTATTGAAGGCAGAAGCGATGAAACAGGTTCTGCAATAAATTCTTTACCTGGAAACGATCGTTCCTTCCAACAGCGCCTTAACCGATTGCATCAGCAGGCTTTCTTTACGGGCTTCAAAAATGGCCGCCTTATCCTTTTGCAAGCGCATAGGATATTTTTTACCCTCCGATAAAGTTTTATCAAACCCGGGATTCCATTTATTGAACTGGGCAGGATCCATAGCCAGACTAGTGGTAACGATCCTTGAATTATAGCGGCCACTGATCTCCAGTATGGTGGTACTGGCCAGTTCATCTGTACTCAGTACAACTTCCTCGGGTTTGGCAGCATTGGCTTTCTCTATCAGGGTTTCACCAGCGGTGAGTGTTGTCCAGCCACCGCTTCCTTCCATTACATAATGCGTACCGATGAACTTTTTTACATGAGTCCTTGTCTCTTCCGGCAAATAATATTGCAGGTTCCAGAAATCACGGCTCCCCGCTTTTCTGATCGCCTGTCTTACCCTGCCCGATCCGCCGTTATATGCAGCCACTACCAATAACCAATCTCCAAACTCGTCATACAATTCTTTCATCAGCTTGGCAGCCACATGCGTGCTCTTGTAATAATCCATCCGGTCGTCGGTATTACCAGTGCGCAAGCCAAATCTTCTGGCTTCATCGGGCATCAGCTGCCATGGGCCAACTGCCCCTGCCCATGAAACCAATCCTGAACTCAAATGACTTTCGATCACACTCAGGTATTTCATCTCCTTTGGCAGGCCATAAAGTGCGAGGATATTATCATACAGATCAAAATAAGGTTTGCCCCAGCTTTTCATTCTTTCCAGTTCCTTGCCCTGCTTGCGTACATATTCCTGAACAAAAGAAACAGCCCGGGGATTTAATTGGGCGGCATAAGGTTTGGATGCATCAAAACGGTTATTGCTGAACAGGCTTTTGAAACCATTTTTATCAGAGACCGTGCTGTCGGCAACAAGCTTCTCCGGATTATCCAATCTGTCCCTGAACGACATCGTACCCAGGCTGCCTGCCACAAAAGCAAAGCCCACCAGCGTTATTTTGCTGATAGATATACGACTGCCGATATGAATACCAAACCAATGCATACTGCTTACTATTGTTTATTGGGTATTGAGCTGACCAGCTCTGCCGAATTATCCGGCTTGTAATAAACCCTTGAACCTTTCCGGGGTCAGGAGGCCATGGCTGCCAGCTGTTTTGAAAGGCGGAGCAAAGATACCTCATCAAAATGAGAAGTCATAACCTGCAGGCCAAAGGGCAGCCCATTGGCGTGTTTGAACAAAGGGATGGAAATAGCAGGGATCCCTACGAGGTTAGGGAATACGGTATAGATATCGGCCAGGAACATTTCAACCGGGTCGCTGCTCTTCTCGCCTATCTTAAAAGCCGTGGAAGGCACGGTGGGTGAAATGATGGCATCAAATTCAGAAAAAATTTGTTTTGTTTTATCACTTAACAACCTTCTAACCTGTTGAGCCTTAGTAAAATAAGCATCAAAATAGCCGGCACTCAGTACAAAGGTGCCCAACATGATCCTTCGCTGCACTTCTTTACCAAAGCCCTGGCTTCTGGAGTCTTTATACAATTCTGTGAGATCGATGTTTTTTTGATCGGTGCGATGGCCAAATTTAACCCCGTCGAAGCGGGAAAGATTGCTCGATGCTTCTGCGGTAGTTAACACATAGTAAGTGGGAACTACATGTTCAAGTAATTCAAAATCAACTGCTTTAACGGTATGCCCCTGGCTTGTTAATTTTTTGATAAACGACTCGGTCTGGGCTTTGATATCAGGGTCCAAACCGGGATGTTCAAGGGATTCTTTAAAATAAGCGAGCTTATATTTTTTTTCCTCTTCATTGAGCAATGAGGAATAAGCAGGTACTTCTTTAGGCGAAACGGTACTGTCAAAATCATCTTCCCCGGCAATTACTTCCAACACTAAAGCAGCATCTTCTACGGTATTGGAAAAAATTCCGATCTGGTCAAAGGAAGATGCATAGGCAATCAATCCGTATCTGGAGATCCTTCCATAAGTGGGTTTCAATCCAACCACTCCACAAAAATCTGCGGGTTGGCGAACAGAACCTCCTGTATCAGATCCCAGGCTGATCATACATAAACCTGCCTGCACCGCAACTGCCGATCCACCGGAAGAACCTCCCGGCACACGGCTTTCATCTATCGCATTTTTAACGGGACCGAAAGCGGAGTTCTCATTACTGCTGCCCATGGCAAATTCATCGCAGTTCTGGCGGCCGATAATAATGGCACCTGCTGCCAATAATTTTTCAACGGCAGTTGCATTGTATATCGCGGTAAAATTTTCGAGAATTTTTGAAGCGGCGGAAAGAGAATGGCCCTTGTAGCTGATCACATCTTTTAATCCGATTACCACGCCGTGCAAAGGAGAAAGTACCGCACCGTTCGATCTTTGCAGATCCAGTGCTGCTGCCTGTTTCAGGGCATCGGCTTCATATACATCCAGGAAAGCGTTGAGATGCTTTTTCTGTTCGATCAACTCCAAATAACAACGAACGGCCTCCACACAGGTGGTTTGGCCGTTCTGTAATGCTATATGATAGTCTTTGATTGTGCTGAACCGAAACAAAGGCTAAGTTGCTTTTGGTAGGAGTAAATTACGGTTGCGGAGTGGTGCTCTGATCTTTTTCTTTCATGCCTTCTTCCAGTTCTTTCTTCACGTTGTTTTTAGCATCGTTGAACTCACGGATACCTTTACCCAGGCCACGCATAAATTCAGGGATTTTTCTTCCACCGAATAATACCAGAACGACTACTGCGATCAGCAAAATTTCTTGAAATCCTAAGTTGCCCATAATGTTTGTTTTAAGAGGGTCAAAGTTAAGGCAAAACAAATGTCTTGTCCTAAAATAAATATTGATTACCGGTGATAGACAAAATAAAAAAGCGGAAGTTTAGTTTCAACCAAACTTCCGCCTTAAATATCTGTAACCGAAAAGGATTAATAACGTTTTTCCTTGATACGTGCGCTCTTACCGCTGCGGTCACGCAGGTAGTATAATTTAGCGCGACGAACTTTACCGGCTTTGTTAAATACGATAGAGTCGATATTTGGAGAAAGGATAGGGAACAAACGTTCTACACCTACTCCATCAGAGATCTTACGTACAGTGAAAGATGCAGTAGCACCATTTCCCTGTGTTTTGATCACATCTCCACGGAAACTCTGGATACGCTCTTTACCACCCTCTACGATCTTGTAGTTAACGGTAATATTATCACCGGCTTTAAAGCTCGGATGAGTCTTAGTTGTTGTCAATTGGTCGTGTACAAACTGAACTGCTGCGTTCATAACTTTTAATTTTTGCGGACGGCAAAGGTAGGGAAATAATTAGTAATTAATAGTTAGAAATTAGTAATTTTTTTTACCTCGCTACGTTAATGGCCCTTTTTTCACGGATTACGGTTACTTTGATCTGGCCCGGATAGGTCATTTCTGTCTGTATTTTCTGGGCTATTTCGAAGCTCAATTTGTCGCTGTCTACGTCGCTAACCTTATCAGCCTCAACGATTACCCTCAATTCACGGCCGGCCTGGATGGCATAGGCTTTTTCTACGCCCGGATAGGCCATAGCGAGGTTCTCGAGGTCTTTGATACGCTGGAGGTACTGCTGCATGATCTCACGGCGGGCACCCGGACGGGCACCGCTGATGGCATCACAGGCCTGTATGATCGGTGAGATCACATACTGCATCTCCATCTCATCGTGGTGGGCACCGATAGCGTTCACCACAGCCGGGTTTTCACCGTATTTCTCGGCTAATTTGGCACCTAACAAGGCGTGAGTCAGTTCAGTTTCTTCATCAGGAACCTTACCAATATCGTGTAACAGACCGGCGCGTTTGGCCAGTTTCGGGTTCATACCCAGTTCGGCGGCCATGATGGCGCATAAATTGGCAGTTTCCCTGCTGTGCATCAATAGGTTCTGACCATATGAAGAACGGAAACGCATCTTTCCTACCAACCTCACCAGTTCTTTGTGTAATCCATGGATCCCCATCTCGATCACGGTTCTTTCACCAATTTCCATGATCTGCTCTTCCAACTGGCGGCGGGTCTTTTCTACCACTTCCTCAATACGGGCAGGGTGGATACGTCCGTCGGAAACCAGTCTCTGGAGGCTCAAACGGGCAATTTCCCTACGTAATGGATCAAAGGAAGAAAGGATAATGGCTTCAGGCGTATCATCCACGATCAGGTCAACACCGGTTGCGGCTTCAATCGCACGGATATTACGTCCTTCACGACCAATGATCTGTCCTTTGATCTCATCGGTTTCGAGGTTGAATACGGTTACGGTATTTTCAATAGTTACTTCAGCAGCGGTACGCTGGATTGATTGAATGACGATCTTACGTGCTTCTTTATTGGCTTTCAGTTTCGCATCTTCAATAATTTCCTGCTGCAAGGTCAATGCCTGTGAATGGGCTTCTGCTTTCAGGCTTTCGATCAACTGGGATTTGGCTTCGTCGGCACTTAAAC
>CBHRAM010000266.1:0-5324 GCA_966076165.1 uncultured Chitinophagaceae bacterium | reverse complement strand
TGCCTGTCTTGGGATGATGAATGCGATGAGCTCATCTAACTGGATATTGGCGCGGTCGCAGGCATCCTGGATATCTTCACGCGATACATTGGCAGCGAAGGATTTTTCTTTGAGCCTTTTTTTTACACCCTTGGTGTCCATTCCCTCATATCCGCCCGGACGCATCAGTGAGTAGGCGTGGATCAGGCCCGATAATTCATCAAACGCGTAGAGCATCTTATCCATATTGGTTACGGGTTCTACACCAAAATGTAAATGGCCATGTGAAGCGATGGCACGGATGATCTCGGGATCGATCTTTCTCTGTTCCAGTTCTTCTATGATCTTTTTGCAATGCAGATCGGGCCATTGATCCCAGTCGGCATCATGCAGTAATCCCGCCATTTCCCATTTCCATTGTCCGGCTTCATCCAGTAATTCCTTTTCAGCGGCCCAGCATTTCATCAGGTGTCCTACCTGTTGCATATGTACTTTGAGTTTGGGGTTGAGTACCCAGCTGTTAAACAGTTCTGTTGCCTGTTCTTTGGTTAATACATTTCCTGTATTTGCGGTATCGCCAAATTGGGTGCGGCCGAGATTGAGTGACATATTCTGAATCTTTGTTTCAAAGATAGGGGGCAGTTTTTGAAGCCCGATCAATATCTTTAACCCTTAATTGAAGGAAGTTTATGAGTGAACAGGTTAACCCAAAAGAAAAGATATTTACCCCATACCAGGTTTTTGTGATCGCGATCCTGTCCTTTTTACAGTTTACTGTGATTTTGGATTTTATGGTATTATCGCCATTAGGTGCTATTCTGATGGATAAGCTACATGTAAACACTTCTCAATTCGGGTTGGTTGTTTCGGCATATGCTTTCAGTGCAGGTGGGGCAGGCTTGCTAACTGCCGGTTTTGCAGATAAGTTCGACAGAAAGAAACTGTTGTTGTTTTTTTATACGGGGTTTATAGTAGGCACCATTTTGTGTGCCGTTGCCCCCAGTTATCCCTTACTGCTGGGTGCCCGGATCATTACCGGTATTTTTGGAGGTGTGATCGGCTCGGTGAGTTTTGCGATCATTACCGACCTGTTTAAAATTGAAGTACGTGGGCGGGTGATGGGTTTTGTGCAGATGTCGTTTGCTGCAAGCCAGGTTTTAGGATTGCCCATAGGGTTACTGCTGGCCAATAAATTTGGATGGCATGCGCCTTTCTGGATGATCGCCGGGGCTGGATCGGTGATGGGAATGGTGATGTTTTTCAAACTGAAGCCGGTTGACAAGCACCTGCATTTAAAGATCGATACCAATGCCTTTCATCATTTATGGACAACCATTACCCGGCCTGATTATGCCAAAGCTTTTTTTGCCACTACTTTACTGGCAACAGGCGGATTTATGCTGATGCCGTTTGGTAGTGCCTACAGCATACATAACCTGGGGATTACCCTGGATCAGTTACCAATCGTTTACCTGATCACCGGTGCGGCTTCCATTGTGTTTGGTCCTTTATTGGGTAAGTTGAGTGACCGGATAGGGAAGTTCAATATCTTCTGTGTAGGAACGGTGATCGCAATGGCGATGGTGGGTATTTATACGCATTTAGGTGTTACCCCTTTATGGCAACTGATCCTTTTGAATGTGATATTATTTGTGGGGTTATCGGGCAGAATGATCTCTTCATCAGCATTATTAACCGCGGTGCCGGATGCAAAGGATAGGGGAGCATTTATGAGTATCAATTCATCCACACAACAGATCTCCGGAGGTGTGGCATCGATTATTGCAGGGTTGATTGTTGTACAAACGCCTTCCGGAAAACTGGAGCGCTATGATACACTGGGTTACGTGGTGCTGGGTTCTATGCTCGTGGCCACTCTTATGTTATACTACCTTAATAAGCGGATCCAAAAGAAATTACATACAACACACAATGTTTAATTCAAGCAGAAGATCTATCATGAAGCATGTATCCTTTTTATTCCTGTTATTGGCAGTTGTCATCATTATTGATGCCTGTAGCCCCAAGCCTTATCGCGATACCAATAAAGCGTATCGTAAACAATCCAAAGAACTGACCAAACAGATCCTGCTGGAACCTGTGGATCCTTTGAATGATACCATCAAACTGCCTTCTAACTGGGTGGGTACTACCAATTTCGGGATTCGCAAACCGAATTTTGTGATCATTCACCATACGGCCCAAAATTCCTGTGAGCAGACATTGAAAACTTTCACCACACCCAAGTCTGCAGTTAGTGCCCATTATGTGATCTGTAAAGACGGCACCGTGCATCATATGCTGAATGATTACCTGCGGGCACAACATGCGGGTGTAAGCCGTTGGGGTAACCTGATCGATGTGAATTCTTCTTCGATCGGTATCGAGCTGGATAATACAGGGTTTGAACCTTTTGACAGTTTACAGATCAACAGCCTGATCAGTTTGCTGGCGAAGCTGAAAAAAGACTATACCATTCCTACGGCTAATTTTATCGGCCATGGAGATATTGCCCCAACCCGTAAGAATGATCCCAATTACCGCTTTCCGTGGAAATTGCTGGCGGATAAAGGTTTTGGATTATGGTTTGATGAGAACAGACAGGAAGTACCCGCAGGCTTTAATCATATCCAGGCATTACGGATTGTTGGCTACGATGTAAAAGATACCACGGCAGCGATCCGCTCTTTCAAACGGCATTTCTTACAGGATACCACTAAGCGGATCAATGATATTGACAGGAGTGTGTTGTTTAATCTGCAGAAGAAATATATGTAGTGGGGATAGTGAGTTGTGAGTAGTCAGTAGGGAGTAAAAAACACTGACTACTCACAACTCACTACTCACCGTTACTAAAGAAATATTTTAAACCTTTCATAACAGGCTTTGATCAGGTCCTCTCTGTCATCGGGGTGTGAAATATCTATCAGGGATTTTGCTCGTTGGCGTAAATTCTTGCCGTATAGATAAGCAACACCATACTCGGTTACCACATAGTGGATATGGCCACGGGTAGTAACCACACCGGCAAAATCTTTTAAATGCGGAACGATGCGGGGGATGCCTTTGTGTGTTCTGCTGGTGAGGGCTATAATGGGTTTACCACCTTCGCTCAATGCCGCTCCGCGCATAAAATCCATCTGTCCGCCAATACCGCTGAACTGTAAGGCACCGATACTGTCTGAACACACCTGCCCGGTAAGATCCACTTCAATGGCACTGTTAATAGCCACAACATTCGGGTTTCTGCGGATCACATGCGGGTCGTTCACATAATCAATATCAAGAAAAGCGATGGCCGGGTTATTATCTACATAATCATATAATCTTCTGCTTCCGATCGCAAAACCGGTAACGGCTTTATTGGGGTGGATCTTTTTCTTACGGTTATTGATCACACCCGATTCAAAGAGGTCTATGATACCATCACTCAGCATTTCGGTATGGATGCCCAGATCTTTATGGGTAGTAAGCGAACGCAATACGGCATCAGGAATGGTTCCGATACCCATCTGTAAGGTGCTTCCGTTTTCGATCAGACCGGCAATATGTTTACCAATGGCAATTTCGCATTCCGTAGTATTCTGCGCATAATTTACTTCAGGCAGGTCTTCATCATGGTACACCATGTGAGTGAAACGGGATATATGGATCTGTCCGTCACCATGGGTTCGTGGCATTTTGGGGTTCACCTGTGCGATCACAAATTTGGCCGTATTCACGGCAGAACGGGCAATATCAACAGAGATACCCAGGGAACAATATCCATGAACATCCGGTGGAGATACATGTACAATGGCTACATCGATCGGTAGGATCTTTTTATTGAACAGGTCAGGAATATCACTCAGGAAAACCGGTATAAAATCAGCACGCCCTTCCGCAACGGCTTCTCTTACCGGCGCAGAAACAAACATACAATTGATATGAAAGCTATCTACATACTGAGGTTTCTGTACTTCCAGATCACCCAGTACCGTAATAAAAGTGAGTTCTACGTTTCTCAACCGGTTTGCCTGCTCTGCCAGTTTGCGCATCAGGTAGAGTGGTGTACAGGCACTGCCATGGATAAACAAACGCTGGTTGCTTTGAATCATACTCAATGCCTCTTCTGCGGAAACGTACTTGGGTGTTGCTGTCATGCTTTAATATTTAGTGCAAAAATGTCCTCAGATATCTTCTTAAAAAATGATTTTCGTAAGCTTTTGATATGATATGTATTCTGAAACCTGATTACCATCAGGACAAAATCAAATAAACCTTTTTCAAAATACGTAGTTTATCACATACCTGCAACCTTTTATAGAACCATTCAGCCATTCATACGATAAGGAAATTATCCTACGGGTAAAATGATATTTTTATACCGGTAATTCCCTCGCTTCAACCAGAATATTTGTCACCACAAATTCATTTTGTATGAAGCCCGTATCTTTCAGAGAATCTCATTCAGCCGCTATCCGTTTCTGGCATTGGAGCAGTTTTATAATTATCGGATTTTTACTGATCACCATTTTTGTTGGAAAAACCTTTCTTGATTTCCGTCATACAGCATCGGTTGTACAAACAACGCTTGCACAACAGCAAATCCGGATCACCAATGATCAGTCGTCCGACATAGCATTTGCCTTAAGAAATACGATCTGGAAATGGCATACCTACTTTGGGTATATCCTTTGCGGGCTGCTTGCTTTTCGCTTGTTTATAGAGTTCCTTCAGCCCCGGGAGCAGCAATTCTTTGCAAGGATGCAAAGGGCTTATTTTTTCTATCGCCGTAAAGAAGAGGCTGCACAAAACAAGCATTATCTGTGGGTGAAAACAATCTATATCCTTTTTTATCTCCTGATCTTTACGATGGCGGGTACGGGCTTATGGATGGCGTTTAACCGTGACCAGGAACTGTTACTCGGAAGTAATTTCCATCCTGTAAAAGAAATACATGAGAATTGCATGTTGCTCGTACTGTTGTTCATATTTATTCACCTGGCAGGAGTGATCCGTGCGGAAAGAAAAAAATACAAAGGTGTGGTATCTGATATGATCAACGGAGGAAAATAGAGTGGGTCATTTACGGATCTGGCCTTTACCGCGTACGACCCATTTTTCCGTCACCAGTTTTTCCAAAGCAAAGGGGCCGCGTGCATGAAGTTTTTGGGTGGAGATCCCGATTTCTGCCCCTAATCCAAACTGTTCCCCATCGGTGAAGCGGGTAGAAGCATTGGCATATACGGCAGCAGCATCCACTTCCTGTAAAAACCGTTCACATTGTTTTCTGTTCTCAGAAATGATGGCTTCTGAATGTCTGGTAGAATATTTGCGGATATGGATCAGCGCTTCATTTAGGT
>CBHRAM010000265.1:0-5336 GCA_966076165.1 uncultured Chitinophagaceae bacterium | reverse complement strand
GGACGCTGCGGAGAACAAATAGAATTTTCAGTTTGCTTTTGTATATTTATTCAGTCCCTATAAATAAACAGAAAGCTTACCCCTTACAAAGCCTGATCATTTGCAATGAGACTGACCGCTCCATTAAAAATATTACTGATCAGCGCTGGCCTTTATGGAATTTATTATTTCGGTTCCATGAATTACAGGGTTGACCAATCTATCAACGCCCGTTACACCGCTCTTTTTGAATTAAAAAATGACCCTGCCCTTGACTCTTCCGTAAACCGGAAAAGGTATGCACAAAGAAAAGCCGAGATCTACCGGGAGATCGATCAACTGCAGAAAGAAAGGCACTCTTCCTGGTTCGGGTTTCTTGCCTCAATGCTGGGTGTGTGCACAGGGTGGATGATAAGAAAGTTTTTATTTTCAAAAGCTGATCATCAAAAAAATACACCATGAAAAATTACCGCCCGTGGCTCAAAACAGCTGCCATTATTCAGTTGCTCACGGCCATCATTCATGCCACTACCCTTTTTGTTTCGGCAGCTCCTGCCAATGAAACTGAAAAGCAACTCTTTGGCTTAATGGATACTTACCGGTTTGATTTTGGCGCAGGGTTTCATAAGACCATGGGTGAATTGTTATTGTCGCTAAGCACATGTCTTACCCTGCTATGCTTTTTGGGCGGCTTACTCAACTGGTGGCTGCTAAGGAAACAGGCCCCAGCGGATCTCATGAAAGGCGTGATCAGTATTAACCTGTTGGTATTCACAACCGGCTTGGTGGTCATAGCCCTGAATGCTTTTTTAATGCCGATCCTGATGATCGGTTTGATCGTTCTGTTTTTACTGATCGCAAGAATTACGATTCAAAAAAACAGCTAGCACCTGTTTTTCAACCTATCCTATCTTATAAAAATTACTAAGGATCCGTTTCTGATCTGCGAAATACTGCCCCCTATTGCATATATAACAACCTTTTTATATTTTGTATTTAATCCTATACACGATATGCGCAGTATACTATTTTCTCTGTTATGGGCTTCGATCACCGCTGCATCCTGTTCAAAAGGATCGGGCGGTGGTGAAGACAGTAAGCCTGTTGCCAATGCCGGCACTTATGTGTCCGTGGATAGCCTGGTGGTATCTCCGGCAGGCATGTACACCTATAGTATTTACGCATCCGGCGCCAAACCCATTTTTGATCAGGCGCTCATCAAAAAATATGTACAACGGAAAGGATTGTCGGGATTTGAATTTGATTCCACTGTATTGCATGGTAATCCGGGTATCACGGTTACCTTCAAAGACAATAAAAATGTAAGCATCACAACCAAAACCTCCGGCGGTGAGATCCCGGGCAGTGTTGTAGCAGACGGCAGAATGACGGTGAAAAATGAGGACAGTATTTATCTCTACTTTATGCTGTTTCAGTCGTTTGACCAACGTGCAACCACCGTCTATCCCAGCGACAGCTGCAGCAGGCTCAATTCCGGTTTTGCCACATTTAATGTGACCTTATATAATAACCAGCTCTATAAACAGTTCCCGGTAGAAATTACAAATGATGAACTTTCGGCTGTGCGATTGATTACTTCCTCTTTTATCAGATCAGGCCCGCTCACATGCAGCAGTATCATCACTAATGAATGGGGCTATGATTATGAAAGAGCCACATGGACAAGGGATACTTATGCTGCCGTAAACCGTTTCAAAGACGGTGATACCCTGGTCATACAAACCAAAAAACTAAGCCTGAAAAGAAAATGATCAGGTACTTGAATGCTTGCATTACTTAGCGTTCATTGCGATCCCTTGCGTCCTTTGCGTTACCGCTTTAAGCTCTGAACCAAGGTCAGCAGGCTATTGTGATAGCCGCTACTAAAATTTTAGTCGCTTATCATCAGCATGTAAAGCAGTAGCGCAAAGAATGCTAAGAACCGCAGGGGACGCAAAGTTACCGGGGACAAAATCGGTTTTTCCGGGAAAGGTTTATTTGAAAAATACCCGAAATCGTTTTCGTATCTAAACCTTCCCAAAAAATTCCTCTTCCCTCCTTTTCTCTAACTTGGAACGCAATCATTCATTGCATTATTCAGATCATTATGAAGAAGATAGAAATGGCCAGATCCATTGCATTATTACTGTTACTGCATATTACCTTAACAGGAATTGCGCGTAAAGGGAAAGAAACTCCATTCTTTAGTGTAAAAGATTACGGCGCAAAAGGTGATGGACAAAAACTGGATACAAAAAATATCAATGCTGCTATTGATGCGGCTGCGGCTACCGGTGGTGGCACCGTTTATTTTCCTGCAGGAAACTATCTCACCGGCTCTATCCATCTCAAGAGCAATATTACCCTGTATATAGACAAAGCTGCCGTGATCATTGCCGCTCCCAAGGAAGATTCAACAGCGTACGATAAGATTGAACCGGTAAGTGCGGATAAAATGAAATATACCGACCTGGGGCATAACCGTTTTCACAACAGCCTGATCTGGGGAGAGAACCTGCATGATATTGGTATTACCGGTGGCGGCATGATCTGGGGCAAGGGCTTATTGGGTGGAGAAGTAAAAGGCGGGAGTAATTATGCCAATAAATCCATCGCTTTGTTATTATGCAGAAATGTGTTGATCCAGAATATCATCATTAAACATGGAGGATGGTTTGGGATCCTGGCTACGGGTGTAGATCATCTTACAATCGACAATGTTACGATGGATACCAACCGGGATGGGATGGATATTGACTGTTGTCAGTGGGTACATATATCCAACTGCACCGTTAACTCCCCTTCCGATGATGCGATCTGTTTAAAAAGTTCTTTTGCCTTAGGTTATCCAAGGGCCACCAAAAATGTAGCCATCACCAATTGCATTGTGAGCGGCTATTTTGAAGGAAGTGTATTGGACGGCACCTATCAGAAAGATTATCGCAAAGCACCTACCGGCAGGATCAAACTCGGCACAGAATCGAATGGCGGTTTTCAGAATATTGCGATCTCCAATTGTGTGTTTGACCATTGCAGGGGTTTGGCACTGGAGTCGGCCGATGGTGCTTTACTGGAAGATGTTACGGTTAGCAACATCACCATGCGTGATGTAACGAACTCACCTTTCTTTATCCGTTTATGTGCCAGGATGCGCGGGCCTGACAGCCTGGTGGTTGGCCAATGTCACCGCATCAATATCAGCAACGTGAATGTATATAATGCGATGGACGATAGTTCTGCCTCCATCATCAGCGGCATACCCGAACACGATATTGCCAATGTGGAACTGAGCAATATTCATATTTACTACAAAGGCGGTGGCTCAAAAGATATGGATACGATACAGGTGCCCGAATTTGAAAAAAGATATCCCGATCCGAATAAGTTTGGGGTAATACCTGCTTATGGATTTTTTATCCGTCATGTCAGCAATATTGTACTGCACGATGTAACGGTTGAGTTTTTAAAGAACGATTACCGTCCTCCGTTTATTCTCAGCGAGGTAACAGGAGCCACATTCCGAAATGTAAAGGCGCAGAAAGTAAAAGAGGCTGCTTACTTTTTCCTGGATAAAGTGAAAGATCTCTCGCTGATGAATTTTGATGGGTTGAAGGATATGAATTTGAAGGAAGTGGGAAATCGGAAGTTGTAGTTAAGTTATCAGTTGTTACAAAGAACAAAGGTCGTCACTGCGAGGAACGACCTGTGCGCCGAAGCGATAGCGAAGGAGGAAGCAGCCTGTAGATTGCAGACAGAGTGTGATGCATCCTTTATATAAGTTACACCTAAACTGTACAGTCCACAGATTGCTTCGTTCCTCGCAATGACGGCTTCGGTTTACGCAATAGCGTATCAATAAAAAAACTGTTCAGAAACGATCTTACCGTTCTTTACTTTGTAAATCCCGATCTCTTCCATATTGGTTCTGGGGCCGCCTTTGGGTTTGAAGTCCATGGTCATGTAGCAGGTGAAATAATCTCCTGCCACCACAGGACTTGCGGTGGTGCCACCGTACATTTCTTCTACGATTTCTCTCCATTTATTTCCTTTTTCATGGATCTCTTTCATGCCATGTGCTTTGGCCCAGTCGGAGCCGGGTGTTTCATCGCTGGTGGCATCTTCACTGAAGAGCTCAGTATAGATCTTTTCAAATGCCCCTTGCTGCATGTACTCATAAAATTTTGCGGCTACTTCCTGTGTTGTCATAGTTGATAAGTTTAAGGAATTGAATTTACGGTATTGATATGAATTATACCTGAAGAACAATATTAACTCTTTGCGATCATTGCGGTTCCCTGCGCTCTTTGCGTTACGGCTTTAGGCCTTGTATTGAAAGAATCAAGCTATCAGTGTCGATCTGTGACGATCCGTTTTATAAATTTGGAGATCACTGTAGTTTAAGATGCAAAGCTGTAACGCAGAGAACGCTATGAACCGCAAAGGGCGCTAAGATTTTTTGTATATTTAGCCTTGTAAACGATTGAATTAATTGATTATGAATCAAATGAATCCAAAAGTTGATTTCTATTTTACCAAAGCCAAAAACTGGCAGGAAGAGATCAAACAAATGAGAATGATCGCCCTTGACTGCGGGCTCACTGAAGAATTGAAATGGGGCTGCCCCTGTTACACTTTTCAGAAGACGAATATTGTATTGATCCATACATTCAAAGAATACTGTGCGTTCCTGTTTTTTAAAGGGGCTTTGTTGCAGGATGCAAAAAAGATCCTGATCCAGCAAACCGAGAATGTGCAGGCGGCAAGACAGGCCCGGTTTACAAATGTTAAGGAGATCGTTAAGAAAGCGCCCGTGCTGAAAGCCTATATCTATGAAGCGATCGAAGCAGAAAAAGCCGGGCTGAAAGTGGCTTTAAAAAAGACTACTGAATACGCTGTTCCTGAAGAGTTTCAAAAAGCATTGGATAAAACACCGGCTTTGAAAAAGGCGTTTCAGGCCTTAACACCGGGTCGGCAAAGAGGCTATCTTCTCCATTTTTCTGCCCCTAAACAATCGAAGACAAGGGAGTCGAGAATTGAACATTCTAAGCCACGGATCCTGAAGGGATTGGGATTGAATGACTAGTATTACCCGGCCTGCAATTCCATTCATTTCATAAAAGAGTTCCTGTCATTACTGCAAAAAAAGGTATTCCTTTCTTTTCTGCAGATACATAACAGGTCATAAGATGATATCAACGGCAAGCGGCATCACATAAACATGTGAAATCGATACAGCCTAAGGTTTTGAAGGGTTTCAGCAAATAGCTTTGTGCAAAAAACAAACTATCCGTCATCTTTTAAAGAACCTAATTTTTATGAAATCATTTCTTCTAATTCTGTGTGTATGTATCAGCACC
>CBHRAM010000264.1:0-5364 GCA_966076165.1 uncultured Chitinophagaceae bacterium | reverse complement strand
TGTCTTCCCGACGTAAAAGACTCTCTCAGTAATGAGAGACTCTTTTTTTGTTTAATAAGGTAGCGGTTTCGATAAAGCATCCGATTTGGTTTGTGTAATCACTAGTTTTTCTAAGAAATGATTTTACCGAAGATTTAAAGCACAGGAACGTATCCTTTCTGATCATTTGGGATATGGCAATGGCAATTATATCAGAGATCGCTCCATAAGCTAAAACGGCAAAGAAATTTCAAAAGAAAAATTGAATAGAGCAGGGGGTGAAAGAATGAGCGGGTTTTAATAAAATGATATTTTAGTGCGCTTGTTGTATCCCCGTTTTGTTAGAACTTGAATTTTTGAAATTTTACTCTTAGTCTTCGTTCACTTTTAGATCTGAACAACTTCGGATTCTGGTATTCATTTCCCCTTTGCAGGTAGGCATTTTCAGTATTTATTCGTAGTTTACTGATAGTTAATTCGCTTCGAAAATTTACGTAAATTGCTGATTTAGAATAAATGTGTAATCATATTGTGACTTAGGCTGGCGTAGCCATGTAAAAAAGGGTAAAATAAGGGCCAATAAGATGGTTACAGGAAGAAGATGGCTGTTTTTGATAATCCTATCTGAGAGTAGTTCTGGCATAGTTGGTAAATAGATAATGAAACAAGCAGAAAAAGCAGGGACAGAAAGACCTCATCAGGCTGTGATACTCGCCGGAGGTTTGGGTACACGGCTAAGGCCGATCACGGATACCATTCCGAAACCCATGATCCCCTTTCATGGGAAACCATTTCTGGAATACCTGATCATAATGCTGGTAGAGCAGGGGTTTACCAAAGCCGTTATTTTGTTAGGTTATCTTCCTGAAAAAGTAATAGAATACTTTGGAGATGGCAGTAAATGGAATATCGCTATTGAGTATTCCGTTTCAGAAATAGAAAATGATACGGGCTTACGTTTGCAGAAAGCAAAGCATCTTTTCGATCCCGTTTTTGTTTTATTGTATTGTGATAATTATTGGCCAATGGATTTTGCCAATATGTGGAAAGTGTTTACCCGTAATGCTGCGGATGCTTTAGTGACGGTTTATCTAAATCATGATGGATATACCAAAAATAATATCAGGATCGGTGCTGATGGGTTTATTGAAGTATATGATAAAACACGCACGGCCGGGAATCTTCAAGGGGTGGATATAGGATTCTTTATTCTAAAACGGGAAGTGATCGATCTTATCCCTGATGGTAATCACAATTTTGAGAAGACGGTGATACCACAGTTGATCCTCAATCATTCAATCGTAACCTATCCCACAGAACACCGGTATTACAGTGTTGGATCACATGAGAGACTGAAGCTGACAGAGAAATTTCTTGAAGCAATCCCAACCATTGTTTTAGACCGTGATGGTGTGATCAATCAAAAAGCACCCAGGGCTGAATATATTACACATTGGGATGAATGGCATTGGATACCCGGCTCAAAAGAAGCTATTTGCCTGTTGAACAAAAACGGATATCGTGTGATCATTGTATCAAACCAGGCCGGTATCGCGAGGGGTAAGATGACTGAAACTGATCTTACAGCCATCCATCAGCAAATGCAGAAAGAACTTGAAACCTGTGGAGGTCGAATAGAAAAAATATATTACTGTCCGCATGGCTGGGACGAAAATTGTACGTGCCGCAAACCCAAGCCGGGAATGCTTTTCGAAGCACAACGCGATTTTCATCTGAACCTGAGTAAGATTTTTTTTGTGGGGGATGATGAAAGGGATGAAATAGCCGGGAAAGCAGCCGGTATGAAAACATTTCTGGTTACTGAGCAGTATACACTCCTTGATTTTGTGAAGAACCAGCTATTAAAGAACTTATGATAACCTGTGATTCGGTTACAGGGCTTTTTCAGGAGATAAAAAAGAGCTACGATTCTTCTTCGAAAGAAATATTCCCGGTTTTAATAGGGGGATGTTCAAGGTCTGGTAAATCGACCCTTTCCCGGAAGTTAGTAGAAAATTGTAATCAAGCAGGAATAGAAGCATCAATAGTTGCTTTGGATTCATGGCTGATCAGTGTAGATCAAAGAAAACATGGGTCTGCTGTATGGGAACGGTATGAGATGGATAGTTGTAACAAGGCCATTGAGAAATTAGTGAAAGGAGAGATGATTGCCCCGCCTTTTTATGATCCTATAAGCCGCAGGCGGATCGAAGGGATGAATGCAAACCCTGTTAAGATAAACTCGGGCATTGTAATTGTTGAAGGGGTGATCGCATTATCTGATCACGGATTGCAAAAACAAAAAGGAATTTCTGTGTTTGTTGCTGTTCCGCATCTTACCAGAATAAAACGGCTGCTTGATTTTTACGGACGTATAAAAAAAATACCCCGGTCCGAATATAAATGGATTATCAGGGAAAGAGAAACTGAAGAAGTGCCGTTCATTGAACGGTCCATTCAATTTGCAGATATCGTATATCGGGATAATCAATTTCAATCTCAAATGAAAATTAATTCCTAATGGAGTTCTACAGAGACTATTTTAAACTGCTTGCTGATAAAATTGCGGCTGTTGATGATACCCTTCTGGATGAGGCGGTATCATTGATTAAAAAAACAGGCAGTCAGGGAAAGAAAGTGATCATTGCAGGCAATGGGGGCAGTGCTGCCATAGCAAGCCATGTTGCTGTTGACCTTACCAAGAACGCCGGCATCCGTTGTGTCAATTTTAACGAAGCAGACTTGCTGACCTGTCTCGCAAATGACTATGGATACGAAGCCTGGCTTAGTAAAGCCATACAATTTTATGGAGATCAGGGAGACCTGATCATATTGATCAGCAGCAGTGGTTCATCAAAAAATATTCTTAATGGGGCAGCCACTGCAAAAGAACTGGGTATTAACATAATTACCCTCTCGGGATTCAGAGAAGGGAATCCACTTAGCCGAATGGGCGATATTAATTTTTTTGCAGACAGCAAAGGGTATAATATCGTTGAAATGACACACCATATATGGCTCGTAGCAATGGTGGACCGGATCATTGGTAAAATTGAATACTAAATAATTATAGTAACATGAGGATTCTCGTTACGGGAAATCAGGGATATATCGGTACGATACTTGTTCCAATCCTTCAGCAACATGGGCATGAGGTAACCGGTTATGATATTGGTTATTACAAAAGCTGTTTACTGATGCCGGATACTACTGATATCAGGCAGATCAATAAAGATATCAGGGATATATCAATTGATGATCTTGAAGGAATTGAAGCAGTCATCCATCTGGCTGCTTTATCAAATGATCCTTTGGGTGATCTTTCTCCCGGACTTACAGAAGAGATCAACCTTTCGGGTACGCTCAAACTGGCCGAACTTGCAAAGACGAGCGGCGTAAAAAGATTTATTTATTCGTCATCACAAAGTATGTATGGGATCTCTAAAGTAGATGCGGAACTGGATGAATACGATAGTGAAAAAAATGCCATAACAGCCTATGCACGTACGAAATGGGAAGCAGAACTGGCTTTGAACAAAATGCAAACACCGGATTTTATGGTGGTGTCATTCCGACCATCTACTGTTTTTGGTGCAAGCCCAAGGCTTCGTTGCGATATTGTTTTCAATAATCTCGTTGCCTGTGCTTATACAACAGGTAAAATCGAAATTAAGAGTGATGGAACCCCTAACAGGCCAGTGGTGCATGTGAAAGATGTTTGTGCCGCCTATCTCGCCGGTCTGAATGCCCCTGCTGATCTGGTAGCCGGCCGTGCTTTTAATGTTGGCATTCCTGATGGGAACTTTACGGTACGGCAACTGGCAGAGGCTGCACAACGATCTGTGCCGGGTAGTGAATTGACTTTTACAGGGGAGCATGGAAATGATGCAAGAACTTACCGGGTAAGCTTTAAAAGAATATTGACCGAGCTTGCGGATTATTATAAGCCTGAGTGGGATTTAGATAAAGGTGGGAAGGAACTGGTTGAATTGTTTACAAGAACCGGATTCACAGAAGCTGATTTCAGGGGAAGAAAGACAGTGCGGCTGGCTCAATTGTCTTATTTGCAAAATGAGCATATAGTAGATGCTCAAATGAGGGTGCATCACTCATGATAAGTGCACGGTAATCAGAAATAAGTTTGTGTATGGATTTTTTTGAAGTTATTGAAAAATGCAGAATCTGTGGGTCGCCGGATATTACGCATTTTATGGATTTGGGTGATCAACCTCCGGCAAATAGCCTCAGGGTAGATTTGAAAGAAGTATTGCCTGCAGTACCTTTACAACTTGTTCATTGTCCTGAATGCTCTGTCATTCAGTTGTCTGCAACTGTAAATCCGTCCTATTTGTTTAGCCAATATGTGTGGGTTACGGGTACCTCAAAAACAGCACACGAATACAGTAAATATTTTTCTACTCAAGTACTGGACCGTTCACCTGTTGCCAATCCATTTGTGGTAGAAATAGCCAGTAATGATGGAACTTTTCTCAAAGATTTTATCCAAAAAGGCTGTAAAGTACTCGGCGTGGATCCTGCAAAGAATATTGCAGCAATGGCAACAGAGGCAGGCGTTCCTACACTTGCCGAATTTTTCAATCTTGATACGGCCAAACAGATCAAAAAAGTCAATGGGCCTGCTGACATTGTATTTGCACGTAATGTGATCCCCCACGTTAAAGAAGTCCATTCGATCATCAGTGGTATCGCTGATCTTCTAAATGAAGAAGGTCTTGGCGTAATTGAATTTCATTATTCACAGATCATACTTGATGAGTTGCATTATGATTCTGTTTATCATGAACATCTTTTCTTTTACTCTCTGCGTAGCATGATGTATCTGCTGAATATGCATGGACTGTATTCATTTGACCTTACTAAAAGCCCTATCAGCGGAGGGTCATTGGTTATCTATTTTTCAAAAAAGCAGAAAGAACAAAGCCCGGTTCTTAAAGATGCACTGCAACAGGAAGAAGATAAAAAGACCAACGAGCTGGGAACCTGGCAAAAATTTGCCACCAACAGTGCCCATCATGCTTTAGCATTAAAAAAAATTGTTGAAGAATACAAAGCCAAAGGGTCGGTTATCGGATATGGTGCGTCGGCAAGAAGTTCAACCATGTTAAATTATGCAGGCCTGGACAGTTCGGTAATTGACTATGTGATTGATAAAAACCCTTTAAAACATAACCGCTATACTCCGGGTACGGATATTCCGATTATTTCATTTGAAGAAGGTAAAATACATTTTAGTAAATGCGCTTCTATTCTCTTGCTGGCATGGAACTTTGAGAATGAGATTGTTGAAGAATTAAGAGCGAACGGTTATGAGGGCGTTATCATAGTGCCACTACCCAATAAAATCAGGATTAAAAAATGATCTTT
>CBHRAM010000263.1:0-5381 GCA_966076165.1 uncultured Chitinophagaceae bacterium | reverse complement strand
CATTGCGATAACGGATCTCCGCATTTTTGATCATAAAATCCAGCAGTTTTTCATTCTGGGACAGTATGGCCAGTTTTTTTTCAAGGAT
This sequence comes from uncultured Chitinophagaceae bacterium, assembly GCA_966076165.1. Lineage (GTDB taxonomy): Bacteria > Bacteroidota > Bacteroidia > Chitinophagales > Chitinophagaceae > Sediminibacterium. The sequence goes on along the minus strand of CBHRAM010000263.1, from coordinate 5,293 downwards.
GATCCATTCATAATAAAACTGCTTGGCATCACTGATCAATTCATTTAATGCGGCATTCTTTTTTTCTTTCTCAACTGAGGACATGGCTTCCATATAAGCAGCATCTGCCTCCTGTTTCTTTTTGTTGGGCAACATCTGTTGTCCCCCGATCATGTACTGCCCCATCCCGTTCTCTCCGTTCATTCCTTTTTTGAGGTAAGTTGGATTATACGGCATCATCCAGAAACCCGAACTGAATTCGGGCGGCATCCAGCTTTTGGCACCTTTGGCGGCTTCATCCATAGAACGGATCTCGTTATTGTACATTTTTACAACGGGATGCGAGGCCGTGATACTGTCAATGATGGCTTCCAGTTTCATGGTCTGTGCATGGCTGAACAGTGCAAGGATCATGCATAATGCCAGTATGGTTATTTTATTCTTTAACATCGATCAATTGGATTTTACCGTTGTGTTTTAGTTCTCTTTCTTTGATGATTTCAAACACCACGGGTGTGATAAGCAATACATAAATGGTAGAAGAGATCATACCACCGATCAGTGGAATGGTGATAGGCCGCATGATATCACTACCTACACCGTTAGCCCAGAGAATGGGGATCAGTCCGAATAGACCTACCGAAACCGTCATCAGTTTAGGCCGTAGGCGTTTGACAGAACCCAGGGTCACAAATTCACGAATGATAGCAGGGCTCAAGGTTTCTTTTGAATTACCATGCTTCGCTACCATATTCTCCATGGCTTCATTTAAATAGATCGTCATGAGCATGGCCGTTTCGATGGCTATCCCAAATAAGGCGATAAATCCTACAGCAACTGCCACGGATAAGTTCACCCCATAATAATATACCATGAATACCCCTCCTATCAAGGCAAACGGAACAGTGATCATGGTTACGATGGCTTCTTTAATGGAATGATAAGTGAAGTATAGAACAATAAAGATGATAATGATCACGATCGGCATGATAAGTTCCAGGGTTCTGTTGGCGCGGATCTGGTTTTCCCACTGGCCGCTCCATTCGAGAAAATAGCCTTTGGGTAATTTGATCATCATCTGGTTCAGTTTCTGTTGTGCTTCTGTTACCGTACTGCCCAGGTCTCTTTCTCTTACGTTGAATAAGACCGTTCCGCGCAATAAAGCATTTTCTGAATTGATCATCGGAGGCCCGTCTGTTAATTTAATATCTGCAACAGCTTCCAGTGGCACAGGGCCGAAGTTCATGGTAGGCACCTGGATACGTTTTAATGCTGAGAGGTTATTTCTGAAATCCTGTCCATACCGGGCATTCACGGAAAACCGTTGACGGCCTTCGATCGTAGTTGTCAGCTTCATGCCACCCAGGGCGCTTTCTACCACCGTATTCACATCATCCACACTCAGGCCATAACGGCCGATCTCTTCGCGCTTTACAATAATATCAATGTATTTACCACCCGTGATCGGTTCTACATACAGATCTTTGATACCGTCAATGCCTTCCAATTGCCGTTTGATGGTTTGTGCAAAAGCATAGATGCTGTCGAGGTTCTGTCCATATACTTTCAAACCCACATCCGTTCTGATACCGGTAGAAAGCATATTGATCCGGTTAATGATCGGTTGTGTCCAACCATTGGTAACACCCGGGATCTGCAGTTTGGCATTGAGTTGATTGATGATACTGTCTTTGCTCATCCCCTTACGCCATTCTGATCTGGGTTTTAATAAAATGATCGTTTCGATCATACTCACAGGCGAGTTATCCGTTGCCGTATTGGCCCTTCCCGCTTTACCCAATACATGCGACACTTCAGGTACACTACTGATCAGTTTATCCTGCACCTGCAATAAACGTTTCGCTTCCGAATTGGATACATCCGGTAAAGTAACCGGCATAAATAATAAAGAACCTTCATCCAGTGGCGGCATGAATTCAGAACCCATTCGGGTCATCATCACAATACCCACCGTTAATGCGATCAGGTTAAGGAACAAGGTTGTTTTACGCCACCTGAGACATAACTTCAGTACGGGTGTATATATTTTTTCCAGCGTGCTCGTGATCGGGTTGGCACTCTCTGGTTTTAATCTTCCTTTGAGAAAAAAAGAAATGAGCACCGGTGCCAGTGTAATGGCAAGGAAAGCATCTACGAGGAGGATAAATGTTTTTGTCCAGGCAAGCGGATGAAATAATTTTCCTTCCATACCTGTTAAGAGGAATACAGGAAGAAAGGAAGTGACCACAATGATCGTGGAATAGAAAACACCCGGCCCCACCTGTTTGCACGACTTCTCAATGATGGCCATTCTTTCGGCAGGTGTTAAGGGGTCTTTATTTCTTTTGAACCAGTTTGCCATGATTATGCTTTATCGGGTGACTGTGTTTTTGCTGTTTGTGCTTCGCTGATATGCCGGTAGGCATTTTCTACCATTACGATCCCGTCATCCACTACAACGCCGATAGCCAGTGCAATACCGGTTAACGACATGATATTGGATGAGATGCCGAACAGTTGCAGAAAAATAAAACCGACTGCCACTGAAATAGGTAACTGTATCAAAATGATCACGGCACTTCTCCAATGGAATAAGAAAATGAGTACAATGACAGATACTGCGATCATCTCTTCCAGCAATGTTCCTTTTACGGATTCAATTGCTTCCTGTATCAGTGTGCTTCTGTCGTAAGAAGTTTTAAAGGTTACACCAACCGGCAATCCTTTCTCCACTTCTTTCATTTTAGCTTTTACGGCTTCGATTACCTTATTGGCATTTTCGTTGTAACGCATTACGATAATGCCGCCCACTACTTCGCCTTTTCCATCCATATCAAAAATACCAAGGCGCAGGTCGCCACCCATTTGTACGGAACCGATATCCCTTACCCGTACCGGGATGCCGTTATAATTACCCAGTGAAATATTTTCTACATCATTCTTATTCTTGATATAACCCAGCCCGCGGATGATATACGCCATATCGGCCATTTCAAATTTTCTTCCTCCTACATCATTGTTATTGGCTTTTACTTTGTTCATCACATCCATCAGCGGGATATTGTAATACTGGAGTTTTACGGGATCGATGATCAGCTGGTACTGTTTTTCAAAACCACCGAAGGAAGCCACTTCCGCAACACCTGGCACGGTTTGTAAAGCAAATTTGATATACCAATCCTGCAAAGCCCTTTGCTCACCCAGGTCCATTTTGGGTGCATCAAGGTGGTACCAGAATATATGTCCCACACCGGTGCCATCAGGTCCTAATGTTGGTGTCACGCCCTGTGGCAATAAACGTTGTGCAAAATTCAAACGCTCCAGCACGCGCGTTCTTGCCCAGTAGATATCTACGTTATCTTCAAAAATGACGTAAACAAAACTCATCCCGAACATAGAGGAGCCACGGATATTCCGGATCTTAGGAATACCCTGCAGGTTACTCACCAACGGATAGGTTACCTGGTCTTCAATTACCTGCGGGCTCCTGCCCATCCATTCTGTAAAAACGATCACCTGGTTCTCACTCAGGTCGGGTATGGCATCAATGGGATTTTGTTTCACAGAATAAAAACCCCACGCAAACAGGCAGCCGGCTACTAAAAGCACGACAAGCCTGTTTCGTAAAGCCAGTTCAATTATTTTCTGAACCATGGTGATGTTTTACAGTTTACTAAAATTGCTGTGGATGAACTATGCTTTTTTAACCAATGCCATACCACATTTAGAGCATTTACCCGGCTTATCACTTTTTACATCTGAATGCATCGGACATACATACGCCGCTGCTGCTTCCGTTTTCACAACGGGTTTTAAAGCCATACCACATTTAGGGCATTTACCGGGCTTATCGCTGGTTACATCTGAATGCATAGGACAAACAAATGAAGCGGTAGTTTTAACCACGGCTTTCAATGCCATCCCACATTTGGGGCATTTACCGGGTTTATCACTTACCACATCTGAATGCATGGGGCAGGTGTATACGGTTTTTTCTGCCGTTTGTTTTGCATCAGCTGCTTTTTTATTGTCCTGTGCAAAAGCAGAAACAGAAAGGATGGTAACAACTGCCATCAACAGTGTTTTGAACTTGTTCATGTGTTAGAATTTATGTGTGTTAAATAATTACAATGCCAGGCATACAGAAATGCCGAAAGCCCGACAATAGATTGTCCGGCTGCTACAAAGAAGAGATCATTAAATACGGAAAACGCAGTTCCTGATATAGGCTGCAGGGCGTGTGTCTGGTGGTGCGTGGCTGATCGGATATACTTCTGTTACAGAAGGCAGATCAACGGTGAGTGTTTCAAAAACAGTAACCGGCAGGGCAACAGATGCCAACTGCATCAATTGAAAAGCAGATTCTGCGGCTTTCTGATCGTCGTTGTTTTTAACGAATTTGTATTCGTCTTTACAACAATCATTTTTCCCGGATTTCTCCATGCCACAGGTGCCGCAAACCCGGGATTCTTTTTTACTAAGATCCCAATCGGCCAGCTTACCCATACAATAATGCATATGCAGGCTCACACCTGCAGAAGCGCTGAGGTGTAAAAAAGCCAATATGATTACGACGAGTTTTTTCATCTGTTCACAAAATTATACATATTTCCCGCTAAAACAACCCTAAAATAGTTGAAACAAGGGCTGAAAAGGCAAATCAGGCCTGTATTTGCAGTTTCACCGGCCTAAAAATTACTGTGCGGTAAACACTTTAACCCAATCCACATACATGGTACCGGGTTCTATTTTTGTTTTATCCAGACCGATGAAAAAATCTCCCCCTACTGCCAGGTTCAACACAATATTTTGTGATTTACCGAATAGGTCTTTCAGATGTGAACCTGTTGTTTTCGTTTCCACTTTGATGCCATCTAAATAAGAAGTGATGGCGGTTTCTGTCCACTCCACTTCATATACATGGTAACCCTTACTCAGGTCAACACCGGTTGAGATAGTGGCAGATACTGCTTCTTTAAACAATTGTGTAGCTGTTCCAAAATGATAATTGGTATAATACTTATCCGGTTCACTACCTCTTGCTTCAAAGAAATCGATCTCACCCTGTGTGGGCCAGGGATGCCCATAACTCCAGAACGCCGGCCACATACCATAGCCGGATGGCATTTTAATCCGGGCCAGTATACGCACTTTGGGTGTTTCAGCATTGGCTGAGATTTTCAATTTAGATTCAATTCTTCCGGAAGTAAAATCATAACTGCTCAATACAGGATTGGCGGGGAGCGTTCTGCCGGTTACGGTTTCTTTTTTTGCACGGATCTCCAACACCCCATTTCTTAGTTGAAGATTATAG
>CBHRAM010000262.1:0-5386 GCA_966076165.1 uncultured Chitinophagaceae bacterium | reverse complement strand
ATCCCGAGGTTTGAGCAGGGCCTTCTCTTCTATGACAGTGTGCACAGTTAATGGCCAGGTACGCTCTTGCCCTTGTATTCAGATCACCGGTGGAGGGATCGTTCCATACGGCAGTTCTGGCGATAGCCGAGAGTGCCGGAGCACCTTGTATCATATTATGTGTTTTCCAATACCCGATCTGGTTTTTTGCACCCGTTGTGTATGCATACTTACCATTCAATTGTGCTGCCGATGGACCAATGGGCATGATCTTATCGTTACTGTTATGACAACCTTTACATTGATTCTGATTCGGTATCACATAACGCACCTGTTGAGCATTACCTTCCTTATCAATAAAATGAACCTGTTTATCATCACCGGCTATTTCCAGGTCAGCATCTGTCTGCTCGTCATTCCATACATAAGTGATGGCTTTCCAGCTTTCGGGCTCCTTGATCAATAAACGGGTTTCCACAATATTTTTATGAATACCGGGGTTGCGGAAATCAGCCGAGTAATAAAAGTTTTTTATCAAGACCGTTCCTTCCGGGAAATCCAATACGCCTTGTGCTGTATACTTTGCCTGTTTGCCTTGTGGTAATCTTACAAAACGTAATTTTTCTGCATAGTCGGTATACAAGGGTGTATTCAACCCATAAGGCACAACACCTTTTGCGGGTTTTAAAGAACTCATTTTCCCTTCAAAGATCTTCCAGCCGGATAATTTCTCCGGGTATGATTTCCCCGGAGAATTGATAAACGAGCCTGTCAAAACCAAACTTACGATTGCTATAATAAGGTTACGTAACATCATATTCCTTACTGGTTACACTTAAACTGATCATCTGCACGTCCCATATCCTTGAAACTATGTTCTGCATCCAGGTTTACAATGGACTGTCCTTTGTTATTGATGATGGAGATACATTGTCCTGCAATCCAGTTTCCCTTTTCATCCAGCATCTTCGGGTTCTTGATACCATCATAAATAATATGCGGAACATCTGCTCCGTATTTATTGGCGATCACCATTCCTAAAGGGTCTTTACTGATCGGCAAACCTGTTTTCCGATCATATATATTATCGTGGATTGACAAGTTGGACGGATAAGGATCATACTCTTTATCCTTGATCTTTTTTAACGTCACATAATAACTGATGATCCCTGTTCCCACACTCTGGTTATTGATGATGCGGTTATTGTACACTTCAACGCCTTTGGTAGCCAGGATCAGGAGGCCCGTACCAGAGGGCACGGTGGCTACTATATTTCCTTTAGGCGCAAAATTTACATAATTGTTATCATGGATAAAGTTGTTGTACACTTTTACCTCACCTCCTTTTTTCTGTATCAGATCAGGAAGATCGAATACCAGGATCCCCCCGGTATTTTCTGTGGCTTCATTATCATACACAAGGGCCCGCAATGAATTTTCAATTTCAATACCGGCCACATTTTGAAAAGCCCTGGAATTTTTAACGGTGATATCCTGTGACTGTCCTACATAGATCCCCGCATCAGAAGCACCAATGGCCTGACATTTATCGATCATTACACCCTTACACTGTACCGGGTATAATCCATATCCACCATTTTCGGGGCCCGGGATTCCGGTCCATTCTGTTTTTACTTCCCGAAAAGTAATGCCGGTTACATGCATGGTCTTGATCGCATCGCCTTTGGCATCCTGTACGGTAAATCCTTCCAATACAATATCTGTTCCATCACTTACGCGGATCCCTTCGGCACCATCGGTTTGTCCTTTGAAACTGAGTATGGTCTTATCCATTCCCTTTCCACGGATGGTTACTTTCTTTTTGCCTTCCAGTGAAAGTGTATTGGTTAAGGTGAAAGTACCTGCGGGCAATTCGATCACGGTACCTTCTTCCGCAAGGATCATCTGCGACTGGTATTTTTTCTGAAACTCTTTCTGCGCCAATAATACTGAAGGGCTAAGGCATACCACAGCAGCTAAAAGAAATAATGTTTTCAATCGTGTATGGATTACTTGATGCATAAAGAAGGCTATGAAAGTTGAATCGTGTGTTTAAAAGGTGTGAACCCGGTTAAGTATACCGTTGGTGCATCCATTGCCGGTAAAGCTCCTCTTAACTGAACATTTTTGTGTTCCAGTTTGCCGGGCCCGAAACGGATGGTATTATCCCCTACTGTATAGGTTCCTTCTTTTTCACTGAATAACCAGGCATCTGTTTTGACAGCATGGGGTTGAACACCGGAAAATTTTCCACCTCTTCTGAAGATCAGTTCCATAGAAACCGGAACATTGTCGGTGCCGCCCATTTCAATGGTGATACTCATTCCGTTATTCGCCTCAGTAATAGTAACTGTTGTTTCCAGGTATTGTACTTCACTTTGTTTTCTTCCTGATTTGGGCATTTTGGCCATATCTCCATCAGCAGGAATTTTATCTTTCGGGAATGGCTGAAAATAAGGGCCATCCAGTTTTTTAGTAAGTATCCATGTATTACCGGTTTCTTTGATCGTATCTGACTGGAACTGTCCCTTACCAAAAAAAGAAGCCGCCACACGCATACCTTGTAACACTGCATTGCCTTTGTGAAAAGTGAGCCATCCGGGATTGTTTGATAAGATCGTTGTGTCCCATTGGTTACGGCGTATACGCACCAACCCTGAATAAGGGAATGATTTTACATAACTCACCGGCAAGGGTTTGCTCCCCGGCAGTTCTTTCCATAAAGAAGGGTCTTCCAGAAAATAATTTAAGGTATCGGTGAGTTTGCGGAAGGATGTGGATTCGATCAAACGGCAGATAGCCGCCATTTCCCCATCATTATCCAGCAATGCCATATAACGGCAGGCATAATAATAATTCTCCATCGTGCCCACCGTTCCTTTGTCCTGGCGGTTCGACGCTTCGGTTACTACTTCACCATTGGGATGTAAATAGTAACGCATCATCAGAATATTCTTCCTTACCGCATCGAGTATCTCCGGTTTATGCAATCCTTTGGATACAGTGATCAATACACGATCCACGACCGCAGAATATCCATACGTACTTTTTTCTGTGTATTGTCCATCAGGATCAAGATCAATATGTTCGGCCAGCCAGTCATTCACCCTGTTCACATATCTTTTATCGGGCCATTTCTCATTGAGCTTGGTTAAAGCTGCAGATACCACCCATCGGTGATTGGGCGTATGGATACCACCCACGATCAAGGCTTCACCGGCATGTTTTAAGAATTGCTCAAAGGGAACCAATACTTCTGCGGTTCCTTTAGTGCCGGATTGCTCTAAAAGTTTATACGATTGCACCATACGCTTTACCATAAAAGCGGTATCGGGGGTAGAATGGAAATTGGTATCCATCAGATCGATGGTTCCGTCTGCATGCTGCATTTTTAATAAAGCCAGTAAGGCGAGATGGATATCTTTTAACAGATCAGCTGATTGATAATACACCGATTCAGAACAAGCAATGGCACCGCAGGCACGATTGATGAATGCACAGGTAGAATGCGGATTGGGGATCTCCACATCAGAGAGATACCCGCCATAGTATTTTTTAGCCGCATCGGTAATCTTATATGCTGCAATATTCTTTACATCAATATCATTGAACTTGATCAGATCGATCAACCATTGTGGTTTTACCGGGGGCACATCATATTGATCCGATAAAAAAGCAGCCGATCCCAATAAAGGCATCATGCAAACCGAAGCGGCACCCAGTGAAACAAATTTTCTTCTATCCATGAGATTGATCGATCTATTTTACAATGAATTTATTTTCTGATCCCTTTATATTGTTCATAAGCCAGCCCGAACATGATAAAAGAACCATATCCAAAACCCGTTCCCTCCCCGATCTTTCGGGTGAGGTAATAATTCTCATCACCCACACAGGTGCCACCTGAAACCCTTGCCGGTATCAGATAAGCGCCCTCTGCACGCATACTCATAGCACGCAGGCCTTTGTAGGCGCGGTCGATAATGGGTTGGTATGTTTTCTTATCCAGCAATTTCATTTTCAGTCCCATAGTGATCGTATAAGCAAACATGGACGTGCAGGAACTCTCATCAAAATTTTTCGGATTATCCGGAAGGGTAACAAGTTGATACCAATGGCCGGTTTCTTTGTGTTGCAGGGGCGCTACCGCTTCTACATAATGAATGAATGCTTTCTCCAGTGGTTTTCTGTATTCCGAATTCTTTGCGATCGTATTCAATGCATCAGCCAATGCCATGCCTACCCATCCATTGCCTCTTGCCCAGATCTGGCTGCTTTTACGGGTAAGTTTATCGGGCCATCCCATAATGCTGCAACCATCATTATAATCTACATTGTCGGCATCCCATCCATGCACCCACAGCCCTGACCGCTGATCCGTTAATGTTTCGTTATGTGCATTGAATTGTGCCAGAAATTCGCCAATATATTTTTCATCACCGGTTAAACGATACATTTCGAGCAGGAACATGTTCAGCATATAAACCGTATCATCCCATAATTCCACGGTTTCCGCGCGATGTGAAACTCCGCCATTCGGTGCCCGGGGGATCTTCAGATAATCTGCATAGATCTCATTGGCCTTATCCAGGTATTTCTTATCGCCTGTAACCCTTGCCAGAAATGCCATACCATGTGCGGAGGCGATCGCATTCGGATGTTTGCCATTGGCAACTGCATAGGTTGCATCCATGGCAGTCTTTACATAATCGAGATATATTTTTTTGTCGGCTGCAGATTTTGTGTTGTAGAGATGAATGAGCGAATTCAGGAAAGTAGCCTGACCCCAATCCCATTTGTATTTATCTGCCGGCATAAAAACTTCCCGGCCGTGTTTATCAACAGAATCAACCCATGATTGAGAGAACGCATCTATAGAGGAAAAGAATAACAGGCAGGTAATACCTGTGTAAATGATTTTTTTCATGGCAGTTGTTTTAGTTGTCCGGCAAAGGTTTTGAAACGGGACTGTACCGGACAATTTTGCAATCAGGATGGTAAGTTAAAACGTTTTAGTAAGATTATCCAAATACCCGCCTCAGCTTTTCTGCGAAATCGTTTTCGTGTTTCCCGGGTGGCTCCAGCCTTCGCTGACAGGGGTATTTTTAGTAACTCTTACAGATCATTTATATTTTTCCATGATCGGCCTACCTATCTCCTGTCCATCAATATTGAACAGGAAATCTTTCGGCAATGCCATTGGATTATAATAAGCGAGCCTCTTCTTATTGGTAAGATCAGCTTTTACACCCAGTTTTCCGGCTGCAGTAGTAACCGATACATCAATGATGCCGTTTGTATTGTTTATTTCGACCGGCGCATTCAATACGGATTGTCTGAATTTTTTGAAAGCCGCATCGGTTGTTATGCCTTCGGCAGTTTTCCACCACATTGCAATGGCCGCTTT
>CBHRAM010000261.1:0-5404 GCA_966076165.1 uncultured Chitinophagaceae bacterium | reverse complement strand
AAGGAATATTGAATGATGAAGTAAAATAAATAACCCCATGCTTTAGCATGGGGAAGAACTAAGTATAAGTTCTGGCTTTAGCCTTGATGGCATTCCGATATACTGGAAGCAGTTATGGCTAAAGCCATTTACATGTAAGGTGTCATCCCCCCAGCCTGAAGGCTGGGGGGATAAAAACATTTTAGCAAAATCCTCCTTTACTTCATCATTCAATATTCCTTGTTCAATATTCGATATTCACTTCACTTCCTGCATATCCACCAACCTTTTATAAATGCCGCCGTGAGAGAGTAACTGCTCATGCGTGCCACGCTCAGCGATCTCGCCTTTCTGGAGAACGATGATCTCGTCGGCATGACGGATGGTAGATAAACGGTGGGCGATCACGAGAGAGGTGCGGTTCTGCATCATGTTATTGATGGCATCCTGTACAAGGCGTTCGCTTTCTGTATCGAGTGATGAAGTGGCTTCATCTAAAATGAGGATCGGAGGATTTTTAAGAACGGCACGGGCAATTGTTAAACGTTGTCTTTCGCCGCCACTTAACTTACTGCCGCGGTCGCCGATATTGGAAGCAAACCCTTCTTCTTTCTGTTTGATAAAATGCAGGGCATTGGCCACAGTTGCCGCATGTTCAATATCTTTTTCAGAAACATTGTCAACCCCCAGGGCAATATTATTTGCGATGGTATCATTGAACAGGATCGGTTCCTGTGTTACGATTCCCATCAAACTTCTTACAGAATGCAGGGTATAGTTTTTAATATTCACACCATCGATCAATAATTCGCCACCGGATACATCATGAAAACGCGGAACCAGATCGGCCAATGAACTTTTTCCCGCACCGGATGATCCCACCAATGCAATGGTCTTTCCTTTTTCAATGGTGAGGTTGATGTTTTTCAGAATCACCTTATCCTCGTAGGCGAACGAAACATTTTTGAATTCAATGCTGTGATTAAATGCGGGTAAGGTCTTGGCATCCGGGTTATCGGTAACCGTAAGTGGTGCCTGTAAAATTTCCTCGATCCTTTGAATGGCGGCACTTCCGCGCTGTGCATTGTAGAACGCTGTGGACAAGGATTTAGCAGGATTGATGATCTGCGTAAACACAATAATATAGGTGATGAATCCCATGGCATCCAATCCCCCTTGATGGTTCAGGACCAGTTTGCCACCAAACCATAAGATACAGGTAACTACCACGAATCCAAGGAACTCCGACATGGGTGAGGCAAGATCCCTTCTGAAATTCATCCGGTTACGGATATGGTTCAGTGTATCGTTGGTATGAAAGAATTTATTACGAAGGATCTTCTCAGCATTGAAAGCTTTGATTACTCGTAACCCACCGAGTGTTTCATCAAGGATCGACATCAATGTACCCAGTTGCTCCTGAGAAGCGGTAGACTGTTTTTTCAGTGAACGGCTCACCCTTCCGATGATAAATCCCATGATCGGCAAAAGCACCAGCAGGAACAGCGAGAGGGCGGGACTTAATGAAACAAGATAAAAGAGAATGATCAGAATGGTGAGTGGTTCACGTATCAAACCTTCGAGTGTGCTCATTACGCTCCATTCCACTTCGTTGGCATCATTACTCATGCGGCTGATGATATCTCCTTTGCGCTGCTCTGTAAAGAAACCGATAGGTAGTTCCAGTATTTTGGCATAGAGATCGGAGCGCAGTTTGGTCATTACATAATTACGCATCGGCGCCAGAACGCGAAAGGATAAGTACGTAAAGAGATTTTTAAAAAAAATGGAGAGAATGATGGTGATACAGATCGCACCTAATACATAAATGGGCCCATGTTCCTGAATAGTGGTGCTCATGAGGTATTTCATGTAATTCAATACACCTACACCGGTAGTTTCCCATTTTGGCTTTACCGTAACCATTTCGGCTGTGCCAAACAATATCTGCAGAAAAGGAGCCAGCAAAGCCATGGAAACCAGTGAAAACAGGATGGATAAGATATTGAACACGAAATACAGAGCTATATTCTGCTTCTGGCTTCTCAGGTAAAATAATATTCGGGAAAATCGCTTCATAAAGGATAAAACACTTAAAACAGAGCAAAGTAAGTAAATTTGCAGTCAATCAAATGTTAGAATATGGAGGAGGGAAAACGCCAAAGACAGGTGGCAGGGGCACTGCAGGAAGAATTGAATGAGATTTTCAGGCGCTTGGGCCTCGGAATGTTAGATGGCGGAATGGTATCCATTTCCTCCGTAAAAGTTACGCCCGACCTGCTGGAAGCCCGTATTTACCTGAGCCTTTTCCAGGTAAAAAATGCTGCTGCCGCCATGAAAACGATCGAATCCCGTGCCTGGGAGATCAAGAAAGAACTGGCCGACCGTGTAAAACACCAGTTACGCCGCATACCCGTTCTGCATTTTTACCACGATGATACACTCGATTATGTATTCAAGATGGAAGAGATCTTCAAAAAGATAGAGGAAGAGAAGAAAGAAGACACGCCCAAACCCGAATAATCTGTTTATTGGTTTACTGGTTTATTAGTTTATTTGAAACCGATAAACCAGTAAACCAATAAACCAATAAACCAACAGCCATTGAACCTCCTCTTCGCCTGGCGCTATTTCAGATCCAACAAATCTACCAATGCGATCAATATCATTGCGTGGATCAGTGTGTTGGCCATTGGGGTTGGCAGTGCGGCACTCATTATTGTATTGAGTGTATTCAATGGCTTTGAAGACCTGGTAAAAGGGTTGTATGCCGATTTTTATTCGGATATCCGCATTGTTCCTGCACGCGGAAAAACATTTCATATCTCAGCATCGGAATTACAAAATATCAAAGCTACCAAGGGTGTTGCCGTTTTTAGTTTTGTGGCGGAAGAAAAAGCTGTGTTGAACGGTGCTTTTCAAACCATTGTTTCGATCAAAGGGGTGGATGAAAAATATACATCACTGAATAATATCAACACCCCCAAACATATTCCCCGCGGCAAATTTGATGTAGGTACCATTGATGCTCCCAAGCTGGTAGTAGGTGCGGGTATCGAAAATGCAGCGGGCTTAAGTGTTGAGAAAGGATTGTACCCGGCCACGATCTACCTGCCCAACCGGCAGGCATCCAGGCTTATTTCAGACGATGGCCTGAATGCATTTTCTGTTACCCCCGTTGGTACGTTTGCGGTGCAGCAGGATTTTGATAACAAATATGTTTTCAGCAACCTGGCATTTGTAAAATATATGCTCGGTATGACAGCGGATGAATACAGCGCTGTAGAGATCAAAGTGAATACCGATCCCGACAAAGTAAAAAAACAATTACAGTCAGCATTGGGAAGCAGTTTTCTTGTAGAAACCCGTTATGAACAAAACAAGAGTTTATACGCCGTTATGCAGGTAGAGAAATGGGTGATCTATGGTATTCTTTCACTCATATTGATCGTTGCGGCTTTTAATATGATCGGTGCCTTGACCATGCTGGTATTGGAAAAGCAAACCGATATTGCCGTGCTGAAAGCCATGGGTGCCGACGAACAAAAAATTCAACGCATCTTTTTAAGTGAAGGTTTGTTATTAGCCTCATTGGGCGGCGGTGCCGGCATCTTACTCGCAACATTGATCTGCTGGCTACAGGTACGCTTTCACCTGATCAAATTAGGTGGCGATACATTTATTATCGACTACTACCCCGTAAAATTATTGGCAGGCGATTTTTTTCTGGTATCTGCCACAGTAGCTTTCATTGCCATCCTTGCCGCCTGGATCCCCTCACGCAAAGCCAGCCTTCAATTATTCTCTCTAAAAAGTTAGTATTCAAATTGCGCCTCTGCGCCTTTGCGTGCAAAAAAAGAACTCATCACAATCTGCGATGAGTTCATATAGTATTGAAGCTTCACGTTTTCCTAATAATCCCCCAAAGTCTCCGGCAACTGCGCCAATGCCTTCGCTAACTGCTCATCATTTGGTGCAATACCATGCCATTCGTGACTGCCTTCCATAAAATCAACGCCTTTACCCATTTCTGTCTTCATCAGGATACAGATCGGTTTGCCCTGGCCTGTCATGGATTTGGCTTTATTCAATGTAGCAACGGTATCATCCATATCATTACCGTTCATTTCAATAACGGTCCAGTTGAAAGCTTCAAATTTTGCACGCAGGTTATCCAGTCCCATTACTTTCTTGGTAGGACCGTCGATCTGTTGACCGTTCCAGTCAATGGTAGAGATCAGGTTATCCACTTTATGGTGGGCCGCAAACATGATGGCTTCCCAGTTTTGTCCCTCATCCAGTTCACCATCACCATGTAAAGAGAAAACGAGATGATTATCATTATTCAGTTTCTTGGTTAAGGCTGCACCAATGGCAACACTCATGCCTTGTCCCAAAGAACCACTCGCTACTCTTACACCCGGTAAATGTTCGTGTGTGGTTGGGTGACCCTGTAAACGGGTGTTGATCTTACGGAAACTGGCCAGTTCCTTTACTTCAAAATAGCCGGAATGCGCCAGGGCCGAATAATATACGGGAGAAATATGTCCGTTGGAAAGAAAGAACAGGTCTTCATTTGCCCCGTCCATTTTAAAATTCCGGTCATGTTTCATGATCTCGAAGAAAAGGGCCGCAAAATAATCGGCACAACCCAAAGAACCGCCCGGGTGACCGCTTTGCACACCATGCACCATGCGAACGATATCACGTCTCAGCTGGTTGGCTACATCTTTTAACTCCTGTATACTGGCCATAGCAATATTTTTATGGCAGCGAAGATAAGGGTTGTTGGTATATTGGTTTATTGGTTTACCGGTTTATTTGTACCTAAGAACGAATAAACCGGTAAACAAATAAACCAGTAAACGCCTCTCTCCAAACTATTCATTAATTTCGCCCCAGTAAAAAAAATCATATGTCGGAAGAATTACAAATGATCGTAGAGGATACAGAAGAGAGTATGCGTAAGGGCATTAGCCACCTGGAGGTGGAATTGACCAAGATCAGGGCCGGAAAAGCCAATCCTGCCATGGTGGATGGGATTAACGTAGACTATTATGGTGCTCCAACCCCCATCGCACAGGTAGCCAATATTACAGTACTGGATGCCCGTACCATCAGTATCCAGCCCTGGGAAAAGAATATGCTGCAGGCCATCGAAAGATCGATCATGCAGGCCAATATCGGTATCACACCCCAGAGTGATGGTAACCAGATCCGTCTGTTTATGCCGCCGCTTACGGAAGAAAGAAGAAAAGAACTGTTCAAAAAAGCCAGCGGCGAAGGAGAAAATTCCAAAGTAGCTATCCGCAATATCCGCCGTGATGCCATTGAGCAGATCAAGAAATTAGGAAAGGATGGTTTAAGTGAAGATGCCGTAAAAGACGGTGAAAAAAGTATCCAGGAAATCACCGACAGGTATATT
>CBHRAM010000260.1:0-5413 GCA_966076165.1 uncultured Chitinophagaceae bacterium | reverse complement strand
TATACTGGGAATTGGTAAAATAATTCTCATCCAATGCCCGTATGATGGCAGGATGTCCAACCACAAACCCTACACGCAAGCCGGCCATGGCATGGATCTTGGAGAAGGTCCTTACAACGATCACGTTTGGATTTTTATCGATCAGGCTGATCATGGATTTGCTTTCGGGATCATTCAGAAAATCGATATACGCTTCATCAATTACAACCACTGCTTTTTTAGCTGCTTCGATACAGAAATCTTTCAAAGCCTGTGTTGGGAGGACGGTACTGGTTGGATTGGCGGGGTTACAGATATATACCAATCCGGTATTGTTATCTATTGCGCGGAGCATAGCCGGAAGATCGTGTACCTTATCGGATGTCAGCGGCACCTCGATTACTTGGGTCCCGATCTTTTTGGCTGTGTTCGGTAATGTGGCAAAAGTAGGGGTGGCCGTTACCAGGGTGCCTTTATTAAAATGACGGGATAATTTATTCAGTGCATCACCGGAACCCGCGGTGGCCAGTACCTGATCTGCACCTACTTTATAATATTGAGCAATCTGTTTTTCAAGATCAGACACAGCTGTCACATTAAACGGGTATCGGTTCGATTCGCCTACCATCGCAAGCAAAGCTTCTTTAGCTTTAGGTGAGATCCCATAAGGGTTTTCATTCGATCCCAGATTGATCAAACCCTGCGCCATCCCAAAATTCCGCAACATCCCTTCTTCATTCCCCATCCCCATCGAAGGGATCGAAAACCCAAGCGCCAGCGCTGCCAATGAATTACTCTTTAACCAATCTCTGCGGTTTAATGAGGTTGCCATATTGAGAAATTTAGACAATAAGATAAAACAATTTCCCAATTTCCCAATCCCAAAATTTCCCAATGCTTCTATCTGCTTCCCAATTCTATCACCTCACAATGCTTAATATCCTTCCCGTCAATCTCAAACCTGATCAGTGTTCTTACTTTATGCCATCCCTGTTTACCCGCTGCTCCGGGGTTCATATGCAGACAATTCACAGCAGGATCATACATGACCTTTAAAATATGGGAATGCCCGCTGATAAAGAGCTGTGGCTGGTTCTCCCTGATCAGTTTTTTTGATCTTGGGTTGTATTTGGGTGGATAGCCACCGATATGGGTCATCAGGATCTTTACTTCCTCACATTGCCAAACAAGGTTTTCCGGATACTCACTACGGATATCATACCCATCAATATTTCCATACACTCCACGCAAAGGTTTGAAGGTTTTCAATGCATCTGCAATCGATGCGGTGCCAAAATCACCGGCATGCCAGATCTCATCGCAGTGTTCAAAATGCCTGAATACGGCATCGTCAAGATAATCGTGTGTGTCTGATATGAGCCCGATCTTTGTCATGCTGCTGCTAAGTTATCGGGTAATCTATTTAGGTAATCACTTTTTTATTTCTAACTTTCGCAGTGTATGGTCCATAGTCCATGGACCATGGTCTATGGACTACCAACCTCATGAAAAGTAATACTATGTTTACAAGATTTCGCTTATTGATATTTGGCGTGTTCCTCATTTCCTGCAGTTCCACGAAGAAAATGAACTGGCCTGTCTGGAATGGACAAAATGTACCGCAAACGGCAACATCTTTTTATGAGAAAGTCGCTGCTTCAAAATGGAGGGAGCGTGATTCCTTGGCGAAGGTGGAGATCCTGTCGGGTAACCTTCCTTCTTTCCTGAGAAAGTTTGTACGCATTCAGACATCTATCACCGACAGTCCCGGTAAAACCATTTCAGCGTATTATTATGTGGCGCCGGATTATGTATCATTAGGTACGGATGAAGATTGGGCCAGGATCCCGCTTACGCCCATGGCAGCGCAGGTGATCGCCGATAGTTTTCATTGCTTTTTGCCTACACGTAAAATGGTGAATGATATTTATGAGCAGTCAACCGTAAAACTTGCCCCTGTTCCCATGTATGCTTTCCGCGACAGCTCGGTAACCATGTGGCAGCACCATCTGATCATAGAAGGGCAGCGCAAGGGAAGAAAAGGATTGATCGCAGGTATTAAAAAAGATGTGGTGATCTCAGGCAAAATTTCCCGCGACCCCAAACCCGATCGTGAAGCCATTTACGGCTGGCATAAAACAGATGGCAAAGCCATACAACCCTTATACACCGGGCATATCAACTGGTGGGTAGATTACAGTCACGGCATACGCCTCGTCTACAGAACCATCTGGGTAAACGGGAAGGCCATGGATTATACGGAAGTGATGAAGAGTCCTTCTTTGAATAAACTTTTGTGTGATGAGGAGTGGAGTGACTTTGTAAGGTACTAGAGAAAATCGGGAAATTTTGGAATTGGGAAATTGGGAAGTTTTTTTCTGTGATTTTAAATTTCCCAATTTCCCAATTCCAAAATATTAAAGATACTTTTCCTCCAAAACCCCCTTATGGTGCAGCATGTGGCCGAAAATGATAAAGCCCACTGCATTGGCAGTTACGGGCAGGTTGCTGGCTACGCCTTCTGCGGCAAGTTGTTCTTCGGTTAAAGAAGCGATCAGCAGATCGGTGGCTTTTCTTACTGCAAGAAATTCTTCTTTGATAGAATCAAAACTTCTGGTATTGGCTTGTGAAGCTGCTGCATACGTGTCTTCATCAAAAGAGGCAAGAGGTGTTTGATCGCCGCGGGATATTCTTAACATGCGGTAACTCATGATCCTTTCCGTATCTACGATATGCTGTAACAATTCTTTCAATGTCCATTTGCCCGGGGCATAACGGTATTCTGCTTTGGCTTCGGGGAGGGTTGTGTAGAAATCTTCGAGTGGTTTTGCGTAAGCTTTCACAGCTGCTGAAAGGCTGTCTGCTTCTACCCGTGCAATATACCTGGCAAAATAGGTAGGGAAATCGTTTGCTTGTGGCCTTGGCATCAGAGTTTGGTTTTGGTGGTGGGCTTTGCAGTGGTGCTGCTGGTGGAATTTGTTTTTACCGGCTCTTTGATCAGTTCTTTCACCGGTTCTTTTACGGTAATGGTTACTTTGGTGGTATCGGCATCGGCTACTGCATTGAATGCATTAATGATACCACCGGTATTGCTTAACAGGCTGAAAGAAATGGGTTCGTTCTTAGAGCCCGGTTTGATACTCGCAACTGTAGGTGCCGGTTTTAACACAGATTCTTCAATCACTTTTTTCACCTGCACAGCACTAAGTTCAGGATAGTAGGAGCGGATCAATGCTGCCAGCCCGGTAACCACCGGTGCTGCCATACTGGTACCTTTCAGGTTGCCATACTGGTCACGGCCGGGGAAAGTGGAATACATACGCACACCCGGCGCAAATACATCTACATTTTCTTTTCCGTAATTACTGAAATCGGCAGTGATACTGCCGCTGATCTTAGGGTCACTGCTTGCACCTACATTAATAAAATTGGAAGCCTTGGTATTCCATTGCGATAACCAGGGGTTAGGATAGTTCTCTTTCTCATCCACATTGGTATTCTCATTGCCTGATGCATGCACCAGCAGCACATCTCTGGACTCCGCATAACGAATGGCACTGTCTACCCATTTTTTCTCAGGAGAGAAATATTTACCAAAACTCATATTGATCACTTTCGCACCGTTATCCACTGCATAACGGATCGCAAGGGCCACATCTTTATCATATTCATCCCCGTCAGGAACGATACGCAGCATCATGATCTTTACATTATCTGCCACGCCATCAATACCAATACCGTTGTTGCGTTGTGCGCCGATGAGGCCACAAACATGTGTGCCGTGTTTGGAAGCCGCCAACGGGCCCATTACATCATTGTTTCCGTAAAACCTGTCGGCAAGATTATAATAATCGTCTCTCACGATCTCTGCACGATGATCTTCCGGCAAATTCTCTTTCGATTCAAAAGCTTTCTTTTTTCCTTCTACATATTCATCCAGGTCGGCAATGGTGTTTGTATTCTTCTCATCCGGGTCTACACCGATCATTTTCATACAGGTGAGGTATCCGAATTTTGCATCACGGCCCATTTTGGTAGGGGGCAAAAATTGTTCTACTTTCTCTACGGTAAATTCTTCCTGGCCCATTTCTTTTCTCAAGACTTTCTCATGACGCTTTAAGGCTTTTGAAACAAGCTCTATGCCGATCAGTTCCATCTGTTCATCGGAAGTAAAACTTAATTCATTGGAAGCTTTCTGCCATTGCAGGTATTCTTTTTTTGTATTGCCCGAAAGCGTGGTTGTATCGATGGGCTGTCCGTAAAATTTTTGTTTATACCTGTGATAGATCCTGGCTTTCTCATCCGGAGCCTTACTTACATCACGGCCATCTTTGCCGCCAAGAAAATTCCATCCAAACACATCATCCACATAGCCATTGCCATCATCATCAATCCCATTACCCGGAATTTCTTTTGGGTTGCGCCAGAGGATATTTTTCAGGTCCTCATGCGTGGTATCCACACCTGAATCCAATACGGCAACGATCACCGGTTTGGAAACCTTGTTCTTGTTTTTGAGAAAAGTATAGGCTTTGTTGAGGCTGATACCATAAAAGGAATCCTGTGCATAATCCATCAGATGCCAACCCCTTGGGGCTTCCTGGGCATTACCCAGATAGAAAAATAGTGGCAATGCCACAATGGCTAAGACAATCCCACGACGCATCATTTTGTACAATTGTTTTCTATACCTACAAATTTGCACAATGATAATGATATAATAACAGGGGAGGGCCAGTTTTATGAAAATGTTAAGGGTGGGTATGATGTTGCTGCCCACAGCGTACTTATACGCTGTATTTTCCTCAGTTGACAAAAAAACATAATTGATAATCAATGCATTTATTTGCCGGTTTGTTAAAAAAACTGCCTGTTTGAGATTTGATGAAAAATCTTAATATATTAGAGTTCTTATATATCTTTTATGAAAGCCCTGCCTATGTTGTGCAAACCCAAACTGAGCCTGCTATGTATCCTGTTAACAATGAGTATTTTGACCCATGCGCAAAGCCGCGATAGGATCTATATCCAATCTGACAGGACAGCCTATGTAGCCGGTGAGCCGGTTTGGTTTAAAGCCTATCTCTTGTCTTCCTTAACTCCCGGCAGTGGCGGTACCAATCTGCTGGTAGATCTGGTGGATGAAAAAGGCAACAGGGTAAACAGTGGCAGTCTGCCGATCATCGGCGCAACGGCTGCGGGTAATTTTGATCTTCCCCTGAGCCTGGCGGAAGGCGTATATTTTTTACGGGCGTACACCAAAACACAACCTTCCAAAAATGAATATTCTTCTGCAGTAAAGACCTTATATGTATTTAATCCGTCCAATAAAACGGCAACACCGGCGGCTGGAGATTATACAGCGTATTTCAGGCCATCATCGGGTAACCTGGTGGTGGGTGCAGTAAATATTGTGTATGTGGATGTGCGTGAT
>CBHRAM010000259.1:0-5465 GCA_966076165.1 uncultured Chitinophagaceae bacterium | reverse complement strand
ATCAATATAGATCTTCACACCGGTCTTTCCTTTCATGGAAATGTTCTCGTTGTTGTCTACCTGTATACCCGGACTTTTCTGTAAAAGTTCCAGTGCATTGCTTCCGGTAGCATTGATACTGCTTTCCACATTGAATATGGTCTTATCCGCTTTGATCTCGATCATTGGTTTGCGGGAAGTAACGGTTACATCCTGTAATTTTTTGGCGGATAATTCTAAGCTAACGGGCTCAACCGTAAAAGATTGTCCGTTCTGAAGATCAAAGCTTTGTGAGAATTTTTTCTCAAAACCTATGATCGAATAGCTCAATAAGAATTTACCGGCATTGGCCGCCGTGATCTGGAATTTTCCGTCAGCATCGGTAATATCTGCTTTTACCAGGCTGCTGTCTTTGGCCGCTAAAAGAGATACGGTCACATGCTGCAAAGCCTTTGCAGTATGATCTTTTACCGTGCCCGATACCGTTGCCCTGCTCTGTGCAAAGCTTTGTGTAGTTGTTGCGAACAGCCCCATGGCTGCTAAAAATAAAATGCGTCTCATCAAGGTTTGTTTTGTTGCTGTGAGACGCAAAGAACTTTTAAATGTTACACTAAAAAGATGTGATTAAGGATGAGTTGTGTTAAACCGCAGATAAACGGCAGAAAAAAAGTATAAAAAAAACCGGCAGATTTTTATCTGCCGGTTACTGTGTTGTGATTGTTATTTGCAATCACATATTTATGTGAGTATTATAAAGTCTTCAACACATCATTCATACTTCTCACAGCTTCTGCGCTCTTGTTAAAGGCTGCCTGCTCTTCTGCATTCAAACCAAAGTCAAGAATTTTCTCCCAACCATTTTTACCGATGGTAACGGGAACGCCTAAGCAGATATCTTTCTGTCCGTATTCGCCATCCAAGCTAACGCAGCAGGTAAAGAGTTTCTTCTCATCACGTACAATACTTTCCACCAAAGCCGCTCCGGCAGCACCGGGTGCATACCAGGCAGAAGTGCCGAGTAATTTGGTTAAAGTAGCACCGCCTACCATAGTGTCGGCTACAATTTGTTTTTGTTGTTCTTCAGTCAGGAAATTGGTAACCGGTACGCTGTTCCAGGTTGCCAGACGGATCAATGGAATCATGGTAGTATCACCGTGACCGCCAACAACCACTGCATTCAGGTCGCCTGGGCTACAGCCGAGGTGCTGACTCAATTGGTATTTGAAACGGGCACTATCCAAAGTACCACCCATACCAATGATGCGGTTCTTAGGTAAGCCGGTTGATTGTAATGCGAGGTAGGTCATGGTATCCATCGGGTTGCTGATCACGATGATGATCGCATCCGGTGAATACTTTAAAATATTTTCAGTAACGCCTTTCACAATGCCTGCGTTGGTACCGATCAGTTCTTCGCGGGTCATACCGGGTTTACGCGGTAAGCCGGAAGTGATCACTACCACATCTGATTTAGCGGTTTTTGAATAATCGCCGGTAGTGCCTGAGATACGGGTATCAAAACCGAGTAAAGCTGCGGTCTGGTTCATATCCTGGGCCTTGCCTTCTGCAAAACCTTCTTTAATATCCAATAATACCAGTTCATCAGCCAGTTCGGCGCGGGCAATATTATCGGCACAGGTAGCACCTACGGCACCGGCACCTACAACAGTTACTTTCATAAAAAGCGTATTTAGAAATGAGGAATTTTTGTCGGTGCAAAGGTAGGGTTTGGGAGGATGGGAACGGCGTCAAAAGGAGATTAATTCTTCGCATCTCTGCGGCAACTCCGCTTCTCCCCGCCTCTGCGGTAAAAAATCACTAAAAGGGATAGCTTACTTAATATCATGCCTGTTTTCACCGCAGAGGCGGGGAGGGGCAGAGGGATCCGCAGAGATTTTTAGTGTTTATTCACCAATTCCACCAGTTCCGGAACTTCCATGGAAGGGCGGTTTGGGGGATCGTAGACCTGTACAAGCAGACCTTTATTATTATACACTGCCACAAAAGGTGTGTATTGTACACGATAAAAAGAAGGGATGAAATATCTCGGATCTCGTCCGCTTACAATATTCTTGAACCTGTCGAGGCCATAATAATTGGCAAAACCCTTTATGTCTTCCAGCGGTTTATAGGCTACAAAAACAAAGAATACATTCTTCAGGCTGTCCATCGACTTCACCACATCTTTAGCCGTATGCTGGCAATGCGAACAATCGGGAGAGAAATAAATAATGGCGGTGTATTCGTAGCCCGCAGGCAGGTTTTCTTTGGTAAAAAAAGAACTGTCCGGAAGCTGTATATTGAAAGAGGGTAAATGGTTGTCTTTTTTATAAGGGGCATCAGTATCTGCAGCAGTTTGTGCCTGTACACAACCTGCTGAAAAAAGAAAACCCAGTATGATCAAACACTTTTTCATGTGATAGTGATTCTGGTTATTTAGATGGTTGGGTTCCATTGGCTTCCATCATCCGCATATTTTTGGCATCCTGTAAGAACTCTGATGCGAAGATGAAATTATTCAATAGTTCGTCGTTACTGAATATGATATCCTTATTGGTTCCTTCCCATTGTTTATGCCCCTGGTGCAGGTACACAATATGATCGCCTATTTCCATCACACTGTTCATATCATGCGTAACCACAATGGTGGTGATATTAAATTCAAGCGTGATCTCTTTGATCAGCTTATCGATCACCAATGAAGTTTGCGGATCCAGTCCTGAATTGGGTTCATCACAAAACAGGTATTTGGGGTTGAGTACGATGGACCTGGCAATACCAACCCTCTTCTTCATACCACCACTGATCTCAGAAGGGTAACGCTTGTGTGCATCTGTGAGGTTTACACGATCCAGCACTTCATCAACACGTTTCTTTTTTTCAGCTGATGTCCACTTGGTGAACATATCCAATGGAAACAGCACATTCTGTTCCACCGTCATCGAATCAAATAAAGCCGTACCCTGGAAAAGCATCCCGATCTGCTGACGCAGTAATTTTCGGTGTTCATTATCCATGGCAAGCATGTTCTCGCCGTTGTATAAGATCTCACCCTGATCCGGTTGAAACAAACCCACCATACATTTGGTCAATACCGTTTTACCGCTACCGCTGGTGCCGATAATGAGATTGCATTTACCGGCTTCCATTACGGCACTGATA
This sequence comes from uncultured Chitinophagaceae bacterium, assembly GCA_966076165.1. Lineage (GTDB taxonomy): Bacteria > Bacteroidota > Bacteroidia > Chitinophagales > Chitinophagaceae > Sediminibacterium. Next base: position 2,324 of record CBHRAM010000259.1, on the reverse strand, counting down.
TTTTCCAGGATTACCCGGCCGCCAAATTGTTTAGATATGTTTTGTATCTCGATCATTCTGATGCAATATAAACTCCTTACCCCTTTTGCCCCTCTAAATCTCCCCTGGGAGGGGAGACTTTTTGTTAAAGTTGTGGCAACTCTACCTGATTTTTTAGTAAATCTTCAAAAACATCCCTTTTTCCGATCAGATGAGCTTGTCCCTTACTAACCAAAACCTGTGCCGGTTTAAAGCGGGAATTGTAATTACTGCCCATTTCAAAACCGTACGCACCGGCATTATAGAACAAGAGAAGATCACCTTCTCTGATCTCATTTAACTCCCGGTCGGAGGCAAAAGTGTCGGTTTCGCAGATATTACCCGTTACGGTATATAACTGTTTTGGGCCAGTGGGGTTGCTGATATTTTCTATTCGGTGATAGGAGTCATAGAACATGGGCCGGATCAGGTGATTGAAGCCACTGTTCACACCGGCAATTGAGATCTGCCCGTTTTGTTTGAGCACATTTACCTGTGTGATAAAATAACCGCACTCGCTTACAATGAATTTACCCGGCTCAAACCAGGCCTGAAAATCGCGCTGGTAAGTGTCTTTTAATTTCTGGATCACTTCCCCCACTTTTTGTCCGAGTAGAGGAACATCGGTTCCTACTTCCTCTTCTTTGTAAGGCACTTTAAATCCACCACCCAGATCGAGGAACTGTAATTCCGGAAAATGCGGAACCAGGTCGAAGAAAATATCGGCCACTTTCATGAACACAGATACATCCTTGATCTCGCTGCCGGTATGGATATGTAAACCCACAATATGCAGGTTGTAAGTTTCTACCAGTTCCAATATCCGGTCCATCTGTTCAATAGGGATCCCGAATTTACTTTTCTCATGGCCGGTAGAAATTTTTAGGTTACCACCTGCCATAATATTCGGGCGCAGACGGATCCCCACCGGGTAGGAATGGCCATATCTGGCACCAAATTTTTCAAGATTGGAGAGACTGTCGATATTCACATTCACACCCAGTGAAACCGCTTCTTCAATTTCACTGAATGCGATACCATTACTGGTATATAGGATATTCTCTTTCTCAAAACCGGCATGTACGGCCAGCTTCACTTCGTTGATAGAACTGCAATCAATATTGCAACCGAGTGAACGGATATGTTTGAGGATATTGATATTGGTCAATGCCTTACAGGCATAAAAAAAACGGGTATTGCTTTGGTTAAAAGCTGACTGTAATTTTTGATATTGCTCAGTTATTTTCTCAGCATGATATACATACACAGGGGTGCCGTATTCATTAGCGATGCTGATCAATTGTTCTTTGGAAAGTAATGTTGACATATTGCGAAGATAGGAGTAGTCGGATTGGGAAATTGGGAAATTGGGAAATTTTGGAATTGCTTTCAATTTCCCAATTTCCCAGTTCCAAAATTTCCCAATAAATAGTTATTCAGGAGTTTGTTCAGTATCCTCGTCTTCCTTTTTTTCCTCATCAACATTGATGATCAGTTCTCCGTCTTCATTTACGGTAACTTCTGATACATCTTCTTTCATCATACTGTCAACTTCTTCCACTTCAAGTGAATCTGCTACGGGTTGATCGGTAAAGTCGGATGGGTTGATAATGGTTCCTTCCACGATCTGCTCGGCAAGTACCTCGCGGATCTTTGGCAGATCGGCAGGGGAGTTGATGCCGAAATAATCCATAAAGTTTTTGGAAGTGGAATAGACCAGGGGTTTACCCGGCATGTTCTCGTTACGGCCACTGATAAGCACCAGTTCTTTTTCCAGTAATTTCTGGATACTGTAATCGCTGTTCACCCCACGAATGGCTTCAATTTCGCCTTTGGTGATGGGCTGTTTATAAGCAATGATGGCCAGTGTTTCGAGCGCCGCATTGGAAAGGCGTTTCAAAAACTTATCGCCATTCAGCTGTGCAATGGTGGGGTGAAAAGAAGGCTTGGTTAAAAACTGCCAGCCGCCACCGCTTTGTTTTACTTCAAAGGGATAAAATTCAGAATCATATTTCTCACGGATCCCTTCCAGCGCACTCTCCACCTGGTCAAGCATGATCCTTTCTTCGAGAAAACCGAATGTATTATTGATCAGCTCAACTATATCAAGCGAACTCAGCGGTTTTTCACTCGCAAAAATTAAGACCTCTATGTGGGGGATGATCTGACTGATTTCCATGAGAGAAACAAATTAGTAATTAATAATTAGTAATTAGTAATTGAGCAATCAATATCAGCAGGTTTAATTACTAACTATTAATTACTAACTGCTAATTAATGCTATCCTTGTAAAGCCGCAGCACCAC
>CBHRAM010000258.1:0-5482 GCA_966076165.1 uncultured Chitinophagaceae bacterium | reverse complement strand
AGAACTGGATCAACTGAGAAATATCGCCACAGGCGGAAAAGAATACCTGGTGGGCATACAACAACGGGAAGCAGAAAAAACAGGGATCTCTTCTTTGAAGATCAGTTTTAATAACGTGTTTGGGTATTACCTCGAAGTAACCCATTCGCATAAGAATAAAGTTCCTGCAGACTGGATCCGTAAGCAGACATTGGTCAATGCAGAGCGATACATCACACCTGAATTAAAAGAATACGAAGAGAAGATTACCGGTGCAGAAGACAAAATATTGGCGATAGAACTCCAATTGTACGATGCACTATTATTGGCTTTGCAGGATTATATCGCCCCTATACAGGTAAATGCCAATATACTGGCCACATTGGATTGCCTGATCTGTTTTGCAGATAATGCCATTCAATTCAGCTACAAAAAACCGGAACTGCATGAGGGCTTTGAGTTGGAACTGAAAGAAAGCAGGCACCCGGTGATCGAAAGAAATTTACCTGTGGGTGAGTCTTATATTTCAAATGATATCACACTTAACCCGGCAGATCAGCAGATCATTATTCTTACCGGGCCCAACATGAGCGGTAAGAGTGCCATCCTCCGGCAAACAGCACTGATTACACTGATGGCACATATGGGCAGTTTTGTTCCGGCAAGTGCAGCAAGGGTTCCATTGACTGATAAGATCTTCACACGCGTGGGTGCGAGTGATAACCTGAGTGGCGGCGAATCTACTTTTATGGTGGAGATGAATGAGACGGCCAGTATCATCAATAATATTTCGCAACGCAGCCTGATCTTGCTGGATGAGATCGGAAGGGGCACTTCAACGTATGATGGGATCTCCATTGCCTGGAGTATGGTGGAATATTTGCACAGTTCCAATGCGGCGCCCAAGACATTATTTGCCACACATTATCATGAATTGAATGAACTGGAAACCAAATTACCCAGGGTTCATAATTTTCATGTAACCAATAAAGAAGTAGGCAATAAGATCATCTTCCTCCGCAAACTGGCACCGGGGGGAAGCACACATAGTTTTGGGATCCATGTGGCGCGTATGGCGGGTATGCCCCCATCGTTGATCGACAGGGCCAATGAGATCTTGAAACAACTGGAAGAATCCGGACGGGGTGCCGATACCGGCCGGGACGCTCAAAGCGGCGGGAACGGTGAAACCAATCATCCTGACAAAAACGTTCAAGCCGCATCTAGCGTACCAACCGCGGAGAGCATCAAGAAACTCACTATCCCGCAAATGCAGTTATCCATTTTTGATGCCCATTCGCAGACATTTGAAGATATCCGTAAGATGCTCACGGATATGGATATTAACCGGCTTACTCCTGTAGAAGCTTTGATGAAGCTGAATGAGATCAAAGGCCTTTTGAAATAAGATCCCCGTGAACCTTTGCGACATGGCGTCTTTGCGGTAAGGATTTTTAACCGCTAAGGCGCAAAGAAACAAGGGATCGCAAAGAAATTTATAAAACCAGTTCTGAATGAAACAATCCATCGCACAGTTTGCTATTGTAGTAAATGATTATGATGAAGCCATTGAATTCTATACAAAAAAACTCCATTTCGATCTGATAGAAGACACTACACTAAGCGATACCAAACGCTGGGTAGTGATCAGGCCGAAAGGTTCTGATGGTTGTTGTGTTCTCCTGGCAAAAGCTGCTAACGAAGAACAAAAAAGCCGGGTAGGTAACCAGACAGGTGGCCGGGTGTTCCTGTTCTTACATACAGACGATTTCTGGAGAGATTATAATGCTATGACAGCCGATGGCATACGCTTTGTTCGGCCTCCTGTAGAAGAGCCTTATGGCACTGTTGCCGTATTCGAAGATTTATATGGAAATCTTTGGGATATGATACAACCGAAATAATGCTTACGTTCCTAAACACTTTTTTTTACACATAGCATCATAGGCTAAAGCAAAGGGCACATAGTAGTATGTGCCCTTTATTGTATTTCCTATCTGCCTATATGTTTTAAAAAGAACACACATAAGTAAACAAAACACGCTTACAAATAACTCAGCCACCAATGATCATGTGTAGCTTTGTAGATACTGTATCTTTTACAAAGTGGATACAAGCCTGCCACTACCGCTATCCAAATCGCATACACCACCGGTAGAGAATATCCGAAATTATCCGGACGGAATAACATCAATCCACCGGTTGCCTGCGACATAGTGTGCCCCGTTGCAAAGAATACGATCGTACACAAAAGATGGATCACAAAAAAGTGTGTGAGATAATAGAACATGGGAACCCTTCCATAGATCACCACCACATTACCCCATTGAGCCTGTACTTTTTCCAGCCAGGCAAGTACGAGTAAGGCAGGGCCGATCGTCATGCAACAATATAAAAGCGAAGGTGGATATTTGGTTACATTAAAAAATGAAATGATCGTTCTTGTGGTGGTTGCCTGTTCTGTCCATGGAACCAGATCTCCATATACATTGATAAACCTGATCACAAAGAATGCGATGGTTGCGGTCAAGCCTATCTGTACTAATTGTTTCCGCCGTTTTGCTGCATCGTAATCTGATACAAATAAAGAACCCAGGCAATAACCCAGCATCATAATGCCCGGCCATGGTAACAAAGGATAAAATCCGCCAAAGATGCGACCGGGTGCATATTGTGTGATGAATTGCTGGTGTAACATTCCATACCAGAAAGGAACCTGTCCCATATTATTGGCATTGAACCTGTCGAGCAGGTTATGGCCTGCCACCAATACAATACCAATGATCAATATGGCACGCAAGGGCAGGTGAATCAGTGCTGCCATCAGTACCATAGAAATACCCGTTACCCAGATCACCTGCAGAAAAATAGCATGATAGGTTGGATCAAAAGTAAACAGCAGGTTGAAGATCACAATTTCCAGTACAGCCAGCCACAAACCGCGTTTGATTAGGAAAACGGACATTTCTTTTTTTGTTTTTTTACGGCTGGCCAGAAAAACAGAAGCCCCAGCCAGAAAAACAAATACCGGTGCACAGAAATGGGTGATCCATCTGGTAAAAAATAAGAAGGGGGTGGTTGTGGCAGGATTGGTGGGATCTGCCGTTGAAGCTGTGATATGAAAGAAATCGCGAACATGGTCCAATGCCATGATGATCATGATAATACCCCGGAGCATATCAATGGAATCTATCCGCTTTTTGGAAGCGATAAGCGTTTGGCTCATACAGTTAGTTTGCAGTAAAATAGCGAAACTTTTGTGACAATAAACTGAGAATTATTCACGCAGAGGCGCAAGGGCGCAATAAAAAGGCGCAAAGGATTCATTGTAAACCCTTTGCGCCTTCGCGCCTTTGCGTGAATATTATTTATTTTTTCAGGTATGCTTTTACTTTTGCATGCAGGCCTTCACTTAATGGAACTACCGGCAGGCGAACGGTATTCTTTATCAATCCCTGTTCAAACATAAAAGCCTTCACCCCTGCAGGATTGTTTTCAGCAAACATGAGATCATAGGCTTCGAGCAATGTATCATTGATCTTTTTAGCAGCAGGGAAATCATTTTTCAAACACAATCTCACCATCTCAGAGAACTCTTTCGGAAAGGCATTGGCGGCAACACTGATCACACCATCCATGCCACAGGCGATCTGTGGTAAGGCAAGCAGGTCATCACCACTAACGAGTAAAAAATCTTCGGGCCTGTCGCGCAGGATCTGCATACATTGGCCCATATCGCCACCGGCTTCTTTCATACCGGCAATATTGGGTACTTCATGTGCCAACTTAAGTGTGGTGGCAGCCGTCATATTTCTTCCGGTACGTCCGGGAACATTATAAAGGATAATGGGCTTTGGAGATTCTTTCGCCAATACTTTATAATGTTCAATGATCCCTTCCTGCGAAGGTTTATTATAATTAGGCGATGCGCTTAATACAGCGATCGCTTTATCCAAAGGAAATTTGTGCAGGTCGTTCACCAGCTCAGCCGTATTATTTCCGCCAATACCCACGATCACCGGCACACGGCTGCCTACTTTTTCGAAAGTATAGTTCACAATGTCCAGCTTCTCCTGTTTATCCAGTGTAGGGGTTTCGCCTGTTGTACCGAGCGTGATCAGGTATTCAACACCACCTTTGATCATGGCATCGATCACATTACCTAATGCAGAAAAATCTACCCTGTTATCAGCGGTAAACGGAGTGATCAGCGCGACCCCTGTTCCCTGAAGTGTTTTGCGTAAAGACATTGTTTGGGTTACTGGTTTATTTGTTTATTGGTTTATTTGTTTACTGGTTTATTGGTTTACTTGATTATTCTTCACTCACTACTGACCACTCAGTTCCGGCTCTTCAGTAAATTCTTCCCAGAAGCCCATCTTGCCATATTTCTCGATCCGGTCGTTGATCCTTTGTTCTACACCTTTGGCTTCTATTTCTTTCAGCGCTTTCTGAATTTGCGCTTTAAGGATATTGGCCGCATCTGCATAATCCCAGTGGGCACCGCCGATGGGTTCTTCCACGATCTCGTCTACCAGGCCAAAGCCTTTCATATCTTTTGCTGTTAAACGCAATTGCTCCGCAGCCGTTTCTTTTTTATCCCAGCTCCGCCAGAGAATGGAACTACAGCTTTCGGGAGAGATCACCGTATACCAGGTGTTTTCCATCATCAGCACTTTATCTCCTACGCCAATCCCTAAGGCACCACCGCTGGCACCTTCTCCAATGATCACAATGATCACAGGAACTTTCAGGCGGATCATTTCATAGATATTACGGGCGATCGCCTCTCCCTGGCCCCTTTCTTCCGCTTCCAGGCCGGGATAAGCACCCGGTGTATCGATCATACAGACAACGGGCTTATTGAATTTTTCGGCCAGACGCATCAGTCTGAGGGCTTTTCTATACCCTTCGGGGTTGGCCATACCAAAGTTCCTCAATTGACGGGCCTTGGTATTGATCCCTTTCTGCTGGCCAATGATCATTACCGTTTCTCCGTCCAACTGGGCAAATCCACCCACCATGGCTTTATCGTCCTTAAAATTTCTGTCGCCATGCAGTTCCAGAAAATTGGTGCACATATTCTCTATATACTTGAGGGTATAGGGCCTGTCCGGGTGGCGGCTCAGCTGCACCCTTTGCCATGGCGTAAGGTGTTCTGTGATCTCCCTGCGCTTGTCAATTATAGAGGCTTCCAACTGCTGTAAGGTAGACGTGTAGTCGATCTTAGGGTTTTTCTCCGCCAGCTTTTTGGTGTCTTCTATCTGTTCATATACTTCCTTGATAGGTTTCTCAAAATCAAGGAATTGTCTATTGGGGTACTGGGGCATACATCAGATTAAGTCTGTAAAAATAAGGCTAACAGTTTTTTTTTGAAAAGATTTGTTTGAAAGTTGTTAACCCCTATCTTTGCCGTCCGAAAAACGGGTTATTTACCCGGATTTAGGGAATGGATCGGTAGTTCAGTTGGTTAGAATGCCGCCCTGTCACGGCGGAGGTCGCG
>CBHRAM010000257.1:0-5492 GCA_966076165.1 uncultured Chitinophagaceae bacterium | reverse complement strand
ATTGATAAGAACGGTGTTCCGTTTTATGCGGATGAAGCCAAAGCATATGGCCTGGATTTTTCAGGGTTCAGTACACAGGCGGTATTTGTAGATTATGATATGGATGGTGACCTGGATTGTTTTCTGTTAAATCATTCAGTGCACAGAAACGGATCTTTTGCACCCCGGAAAAATTTCCTGGGAACCTATAATGCCCTTTCCGGAGACAGGCTATACAGAAATGATGGAAATCATTTTACGGATGTTACCAGACAAAGTGCGATCAACAGTTCGGAGATCAGTTATGGTCTGGGTGTTGCCGTGGCAGACATTAACCTGGATGGATACCCGGACCTGTATGTAGGTAACGATTTTCATGAGAATGATTATCTCTATATCAACCAAAAGAACGGAACATTTAAAGAAGAGATCACAGACCACATCATGCATACAAGCCAGTTCTCGATGGGTGTGGATGTGGCAGATGTAAATAATGATGGCTATCCTGAAATTATTTCTATGGATATGCTTCCATCGGATCCCTATATCCTGAAACGGTCGTTGGGCGAGGATGAGTATGATATCTTTCAATATAAGACCGCTGCGGGCTATCAGCATCAGTATACCCGTAATAATCTTCAGCTGAACAGGAGGAACGGTATGTTCAGTGAAGTGGGTTTGTATTCAGGTGTATATGCAACCGACTGGAGCTGGGCACCTTTGTGGATGGATTTTGACAATGATGGTTTAAAGGACCTCTTTATCTCCAATGGTATTCCCAAACGGATGAATGATATGGACTATGTAAATTTTGTTTCGAATGAAGAAATTCAAAACAAAATAGCATCCAATAAAATGGAGGAGAAAGACATGGCCCTTGTCAATAAATTCCCCGAGATCAAGATCCCGAATAAACTGTTTAAGAATAACGGCAATCTTTCCTTCAGTGATATTTATCAGCAGATCGATAATGATAAACCTACTTACTCGAATGGTGCCGTGTATGCCGACCTTGACAATGATGGCGACCTGGATGTGGTGGTGAACAATATTGATGAAGCGGCCATGGTTTACCGGAACACAGCGAATGATAAAAAAGAGAAAGCATACGTAGAGATCAAACTAAAAGGGCCGGAAAAAAATGTGAATGCGATCGGAGCCAAAATAATACTCTTTGCGAATGGTGGTATCCGAACCTATGAGAAGAACCCGGTAAAAGGATTTCAATCCAGTATGGAAGTGCCTGTTCATATTGGCCTGGATAAAACAAAGATAGATTCCGCTTTTCTGATATGGCCGGATAATAGTTTTCAGCCGATTCAGCTGAATACTGCGAAACCGGCTCTCAGCTTTAGCTATACAAAAGGGCTCCCGGCATTTGATTATAAAAAGATCACTGCACATTGGCAGGAACCTACCAGGCCCATGCAGGATATCACACAAAATGTTGCACTGAATTTTGTTCACCAGGAAAATACATTTGGCGAATTTGACAGAGAGCCCTTAATGCCGCATATGGTATCTACCGAAGGGCCTGCACTGGCTGTGGCAGATATTAACCATGATGGCCTGGAAGATGTATTTATCGGCGGGGCACGCGATAAAAAAGGAGCCATTTTTTTGCAATCGGCCAATGGTAAATTCCTGCGCAGTACACAACCGGTTATCGACGCGGATAGCTCACTCGAAGATATTGATGCTACATGGGTCGATGTAAATAATGATGGACATATTGACCTGGTAGTGGCCAGCGGGGGCAATGAATTCTTTGGCCCTGACCCACATCTGCAACCTCGTGTGTACCTGAATAATGGTAAAGCTGTGTTTACCAAACTGGACCATGCGTTTGATAATGTATTTGTAAATGCTTCGGCTATCGTTCCGTATGATTTTAACGGAGACGGTGCCATAGACCTGTTTGTGGGTGGAAGAAGTGTGCCGGCAGAGTATGGAAAAGCTCCCCGCTCTTATCTATTGCAGAATGATGGCAAGGGGCATTTTATAGATGTAACAGAGAAATACGCAAAAGATCTCTTGCAATCAGGAATGGTTACACAGGCGATCTGGTTTGATCTTGATAAAGATGGTGATAAGGATCTCATCGTTTGTACGGAATGGGATGGCATATTTGCGTATATCAATGATCATGGGCATTTTTCAAAGAAGGTATTAACGGCAAAAAAAGGCTGGTGGAATTTTGTATTACCTGTTGATATCGACAATGATGGAGACATTGACCTGATAGCCGGAAACCTGGGCCTTAACAGCCGTTTAAAAGCCAGTGATCAGGAACCGGTAAAAATGTATTACAACGATTTTGATGCCAACGGGAGAAAAGAACAGGTACTTACCTATTTCCTGAACGGCCGTGAGATCCCATTTGCCAATAAAGATGAGTTACAGCGACAGATCCCATTACTGAAAAAGAAATTCCTGTACGCAGAAGATTTTGCGAAAGCAGATCTGGAAAAAATATTCACCAAAGAAAAACTGGATAAGTCACAGGTATTATCAGCCGATTATTTTTCCAATGCCGTATTGATCAATCAGGGTAATCTTAATTTCAAAACAGAAGCCTTACCCTGGCAGGCGCAGGTAAGCCCTTACCGTGATGCGGTAGTGGTAGATGCCAATCATGATAATTTACCGGATATCTTATTAACCGGTAACTACTATAACAGTAATATCCAGATGGGAAGATATGATGCCGATTTTGGAACGATCCTTCTGAATAAAGGCAAGGGGCAATTTTCGGTAGAAAACATCAATGGTCTACAGATCAAAGGGCAGGCCCGTCATATCCGTAAGATCATGATCAATCAAAAAGAAGCTTTCATTATTGCCAGGAACAATGAAGCTGCGATGGTGATTGAGTTTGCGGAAGAAAAGAAGAAGTAACAGGTAGTTCGTGAAACGTGAATGGTCAGACACCCACTCACGTCTCACGTTTCACGACTCACGATCAATACACCGGCCGATACAATTTTGTGATCCACTTACTGCTGTCAGGTTGCAGCATCCTGTCTGTTACCAGCATATCAAAATTCATAGCCATAGAAGTTTTCCGGTAATCCAGAAAATATTGCTGCAGGCTTTGAGAAGCTTTTTCTACGGTGTGATTCCCACCCACTACTTCGGAGATCATAAAAAATCCCTTTACCATATTCTTTGTTGAAAACCCATCTGCCTCCTTCACTAATTGGTTAACGGGTATTCCTGCCATCAACTGGTAACGGTTATTATCCATCTCGGTAACATTGAATATCGGGTTGCCGGATTGCTGTACGCCATTTTTGTTGGTATAGCTCTGTATCTTTTTGATAAGGCTGTAAATTTCTTCGGTAGAAGGATAGTGTGTAAGATCTGTCTTGGTGGTTACATATAAAGTGTCTTTGAGATGGTTCTTTTCAATATTGATACCGTAAACATTCTCAACATTGGAAAGAAAAACATTCAGATTACCCAGTACCTGCTCCATATTTTTTTTGATCTGCCTGGCTTCAAAATAATTGACTAACCGGGTATATGGATTATTACCTCCTGACAATCCGCATTTCCATTCAATACCGGTAGAATCAAGTGCCAGCTGCACGATCAGGATCCTTGTATTCAGGAATTGTCCTTTATGGGCGATCTGGATATCAGCCGATTTGTAAAATTTCTGTACCAGCCGGTATTCGTCTCCATTACGGCTAAACGGGGCTGTTGCGATACTGGATGTGGAACTGCTGTCGTTATGGTTCCACCATTTTCCCCAATTGGATTCATCCAGGATAAATCTTTCTGCACCCAGATCGGTTGTTTTTACAAAAACCGTACTGGCAATACTGATATTCTTCGGAATCAAAAGATAAATACCTGCACAAAGCAGGATCATGGCCGAAAGCAAAACAAGCAGTAATCTTTTCATATACGCAATCAGTTAAAAGCGCTGCAAAATAAGGCATATTGCGACATAAAGGGCCGGCAATTCCCGACAAAGCTTTTTAATAAATTCCTAAAATTTTCCAGACAAATTCAGGTCCCCGCCCGGCTATTCTCTTTTTGAATGCTTTTATAAAAGCCCTAATTTGCTGTGTTATTGACCGCTAATTTTTATTGAAGCCGGCTGCCATGTTCAAAAGATTTTTTTACCGCTACAGATTAGGGATCATTTGCCTCTTAGGTGTAGTTTCCTGTTCGCCTTCCGGAAAAGATTCCGGCCAGGATAACCTGTTTGAACTGCTTCCTTCTTCAGAAACCGGTATCGTCTTTGCCAATACAGTTACGGATACAAAGGAGATGAATATCCTCAACTACCATAATTTCTATAATGGCGGAGGAGTGGCCATCGGGGACATTAACAACGATGGTAAACCGGATATTTTTTTTACTTCCAACCAGGGGGATAACAAACTCTATCTTAACAAGGGTAACCTCAAATTTGAGGATATAACCCCGAAAGCCCGGCTTCAGAGCACGCATAAATGGCATACCGGTGTAACCATGGTAGATATCAATGCCGATGGCTGGCTGGATATCTATGTTTGTAATGCAGGGATTATGGCCGGTGATGACAGATCGAACGAGTTATACATCAACCAGCATGATGGAACTTTTAAAGAACAGGCACACGAATACGGATTGGATGATAAGGGCGCTTCTACACAAGCCATATTCTTTGATTTCGATCATGATGGAGACCTGGATTGCTTTGTGCTGAACAACAGCCCTAAGTCGATCGATAATTTTGGTTATAAAAGCGATGCACGTTTTGTTCGCGATCCGGTCAATGGTGACAGGCTATACAGAAATGATGCCGGCAAATTTACCGATATAAGTGCCCAGGCAGGGATTTACGGATCAGAGATCGCTTTTGGATTGGGGATCACTGTAGGAGATGTAAACAACGATGGTTGGGAAGATATCTATGTGGCCAATGATTTCTTTGAGCATGATTATCTCTATATCAACCAACAGAACGGCACATTTAAAGAAGTAAGTACCAGCGCGATCGGTCACATGAGCAATGGTGCCATGGGTACGGATCTGGCAGATATCAATAACGATGGCTATCTCGATATTTTTACAGCAGAGATGCTTCCGGAAAATGATTATCGTTTAAAGACCACGATCAAGTTTGATGGGTATGATGTACAGAATGCGAAGAACCAGTTAGACTTTCATCACCAGTTCACCTGTAATACGCTTCAGCTGAATAACCAGGACGGAAGTTTCAGTGAGATAGGCCAACTGGCGGGGGTAGATGCAACCGGCTGGAGCTGGGGAACCTTGAGTTTTGATTTTGATAATGATGGATGGAAAGATATCTATGTATGTAACGGGATCCGCCGTGACCTGACCAACCAGGATTTCCTTGCTTTTTTTAACAGCCAGGAAAATATGAGCAAGGTTAAACAGGGGGGCTTTGATTTCTTAGACCTGTTGAATAAAATGCCTTCGGTGCCTATTCCCAATTTCGCGTTCCGTAATCAAGGCAATCTTTTATTTAAAGATGAATCGAAGCAGTTAGG
>CBHRAM010000256.1:0-5519 GCA_966076165.1 uncultured Chitinophagaceae bacterium | reverse complement strand
TAGCGTCTTTGCGGTGAAAACTTTAACCGCGAAGACGCAAGGGCGCAAAGGAACGCGAGGGTTAGTTTTCGTTAAGACAGCTAAATACCAAACGGTAGAATTCGGGGTGAGATTGCCAGGTTTGGCCGGTTACCATTCTTCCGTCCTGCACTGCCTGTTGGGTTCCCACATAAATACCACCACAACTCTCCACTTCGAATTTTACATGTTCGTAACAGGAGATCTTTCTTTTATCTACCAGTCCGGCAGTAACCAGGATCTGTACACCATGACAGATCGCAAAAACATATTTACCACTGTCGTAAAAATCTTTTACAATCTTGATCACACGTGTATCATTGCGCAGGTATTCAGGGGCACGGCCACCCGGACAAAGTACGGCGTGATATTCCGCAGCATCAACTTCATCAAAAGAGATATGCGATTCAACCAAATAGCCTTTGCGTTCTACATAAGTGTCCCAGCCTGGCTCGAAATCATGGATCACCAGGTTCATCCGTTTTACAGAAGGCGCGGCTATCACCGGTTCGTAGCCCGATTCCAGTAAACGGTGACAGGCATACAGGATCTCAAAACTCTCACCGGCATCCCCGGTGATGATCAATATTTTTTTAGCAGTACTCATATTAATTGAATGATGTTTATTGTGTAATAGTTAGTCCTTCATAAGCAAGTTCCATTGTTTCAATCGATGCTTCATACACATCTGATATCCGGTCCGTCATTGTTATCTTTACCGGAAAGGCATTGCTGAGTTTCCATGTGATTGAAGGGGCATGGGCTTCATCCAGCAAACTGATGGTAACAGTGGCAGGTTTGAATACGTTCTTCTTAATGTAATTGTGCATGGCCATCATTTTACCGGCATCCTTACACAATCCCTTTTTCAAAATAATATTGCTAAGCACTTTGGTCTCCGGCATTTTAACGGTTGAAAAAGCGGCATTATTTCCTGCCCTGTATTCAATTACCTGGGTTTCTGAGGAGAGGCCGGTAACTTCCTGAAAGATCATTTCATCATCTCCGAACTTTACTGAGAACTGAAATGTAACCAGCGGCCAGGTTGCGGCTGATTGTGCAGATCCATTGTCTGGCATATTGTTCGTTTTGTGTCTTAAATATATCATTATTCTGTCAGATACATATACTGACAGGTTTGTGTATGGGCACAAAAAAGCCCCCGGTCGGAGGCTTTTTTTATCAATAGTCATTTATCTAAAATGAAAATCGTTTGGCACCCAGCCAGTGCAGGGTAATATCTTCCGGTACTTTCATTCTCTCTGCGATCTTTTTATAACGGGATGCCAGGGTACATAAATAGTCCTGCGCTTTGGCCGCACCATCTTTTAAACCGGTAAGGTTCTCCAGCTTCCAGAGGCTAACCAGGTGTTCGATAATGCTGGCATAATCCCAGGTTGTGTATACACCGATCTTTTGTGTAATAGCAGAAAAATCTGCAAACAGGTTATGCTTGGCACCCTTATCCATCAATACCGCAGGCATTACGATCTGCTTTCGCATCATCTTTTCAAAAGCGAGTAATCCGCCGGAGGGATCCACTTCCATGATCTTACTCATGAAAGATTTATAGGCTTTCTCATGACGGGCTTCATCACCTGCAATGGTCTTGCAGATCCTTGATAACCTGTCGTCTCCGGCTTTATCAGCCAGTTTACCCGTGTTTACGTGTGAAATTTTAGTGGCTCTTTCCTGAAAGGAAGTATACACTATGGCCTGGTAAGGATCCTGGTTGGTTTGCGGATTGAATCCATTGTAGATCAAACGGTGGATCGTTTGCTCCACGGCTTTCATATCGCAACGGCCACTGAGGTAAAGATATTTATTGAGGAGATCACCATGACGGTTCTCTTCGGATGTCCAGGCCCTTGACCAGCGAACCCAACCATTGGTACTCGTCAGATCCCTGTCTTCATTCACCATCAGGTTAAAATAGGTCTGGTAACTCGGCAATGCTTCTTCAGTGATCATATTCCCCACTAATGAGGTGATCACAGAATCGGGGATCCCTTCACATCTTTCGCGGAGGTTTTTCACCTGTTCGTAGGCATCTTCCTGTGTAAGGTCGGGTAAAAAATCGGTGGGTTGCCAGCATTCATCAGGATTTACAAGGTCCTCATCTACTGCTTTATCAACTATGGATGATAAAGAGGCAATTACTTCTTTATTCTTCTCCAGTTCCTTCCATTCTTCATTGATCATGTGCGATTCGCTTAGCCCGCAAAACTAACGGATAGTTCTTTTATTACCCGTTTATTCTCGTTAATGTTCGCATTTATCCGGCAATGAGCAAGTTCTGTTTAACAGATCTAAGGAAATGCTTCATAAGGCAATACACGATAATCAAAGAGGGGGTGAGTTATACGGCTATCTTTCAGCTATATAGGAAGCATTCACCAGCTTGTTATTAGCGGTATAACTCAACTGCAACTGGGTTTCGGTCAGACTAACGATATGATATCCCTGCACTGCATAAACACCGGTAGTGGCGTTGGTTACTTTTTGGGAAAGGGAATCCTTGCTCACCATCGTCCATGTGCCTTTCATACCATCACTGTCCTGAAAACTGCCATTCAGTTTATAGATGATGCTATAGTTGGTATAAGCAGGAGTCATTGCCTGGGAAGTATTACCAATCTGTAAGGTATTGAGCCTCCATTGCGAATAGGCACCTGCACTGCCTGTCAGATAAATGATATTCTGATCTGCTGCATTGGGAACGGGTATATATCCTTTGTTACAAGCTGAGAAGGTAAATAATACAACCAAACCAGTGAAAAAGAACCGGGGGGCGGAACACTTCATCTTATAAATACAATGTAAATTATCTAATATGTAGTAAAATTACTACCATTTGTAGATAAATAACTAGCGACGGGATTATTTAAGCAGATTTTAATAAAGATCTGCAAGACAGGCAGTTAGATATTAACAACGGAAATCTCATATCCAATATTGCCTATTTTGGAATATTGCCCTAAAAAATGGCCCCCTGAAACAGGGAGCCATTACAAAGATTTGGCGTCAGATACGATTACATGGCAGCAACCTGCTTATTCATGCTTCTGTATACATAACTGTTATAAATATGCCTTCTGGCAAAACGGGCAGGTGTTTCTGCATTGACCAGTTTTACATATATGGCTTTAGGCACCCCATAATATTCATAGGTATTACCGTCTGCAAAACTGATGGACAGGATCTCTGACTTATATTCAAAATCAACGATCCCGGTATTGGTAGTGGTTTCCGTGTAGGCTGCCAGGGTTTGCTCACGGGTTTCAGGGGCAATGCTTACCAGAAAATGATAAGCTTCGATGATCTTCTTGCTTTTCTCTTCAGCCTCCAGTTTACGGTCCTGGTCATCCTGAAATTTATCGGGATGCCAATCCTTCATCAGGTTCCTGTATACCGATTTGAGTTCTGCAAGCGCTACGGCTTCCTGTACACCCAATACTTTTCTGTACTGTAAAATTCTACGCATAATGGCGGCGAAAGTAGGGCTTTAAAAATAAACGGCGTTGAAACACCATTTTCAGCCCTCTTTACATGCAGGAAATATGTTGTAACCATACGCAGTAAATGATATCCGTCATTTTTTTTCTGTACGTATAAAAATAGCTTTAAGACAAAATTGTCAGTCATGAAAAAGATCAACAAAATAGTAACGGCTATTGCCTGTTTGATCATTGGATTAGTGACCATACAGGCTCATGCACAAACGGTAATTCAGGGCGACTGGAACACCCAGGCAGATAATTATAAATCACAGATCGGTCAGCGGTTTACTTTTTCATTTCCACCAGGTGGTTCATTGTCAAGCCGGATCTGGGGCACGGATATCTATACTTATGATTGTTCCATTGCTTCGGCAGCTGTGCATGCGGGTTTGATCACAACGCAAAGCGGCGGTACGGTAACGATCGAGATCAGGCCCGCACAATCGGCTTATAAAGGATCATACCGCAATGGTGCCAAAAGTTTTGACTATGGATATTTCGGCGGCAGCTTTGTATTTGAAAGCGGCAGTAGCGGCAACACAGGCAGTGTGATCAGTGGTGGCGGAACCGGTAGCCCTGTTCAGAAACAAAGTATAACACCTCCATCATCCGGGGTAATTCAGGGAACATGGACAACACAGGCAAACGAGTATAAAACAGTTGCGGGACAAAGACTGACATTTAGTTTCCCACCAGGCGGAACCCTTTCTACACGTGTATGGGGAACGGATGTGTACACTTATGATTGTTCCATTGCGAGTGCGGCTGTTCATGCAGGATTGATCACTACACAAACGGGTGGTACAGTAATGATTGAACTGTTACCCGGACAAAGTGCTTACAAGGGAAGCTACCGCAATGGTGTAAGAAGCCAGGATTATGGATATTATGAAGCCAGCTTTCGTTTTGTAACAGAAAGAGTGCAATGGCAATTGCCCGCAAATTCGGGCGTGATCAATGGCACATGGAATACACAGGCCAATGAGTATAAAACAACCGAAGGACAAAGGCTTACTTTCTATTTCCCCGGAGGTGGCACACTTTCCAGCAGGGTTTGGGGAACAGATATCTACACCTATGATTGTTCCATTGCAAGTGCAGCTGTTCATGCAGGAATGATCAGTCTACAAAATGGCGGTACGGTAACTATTGAAATGCGGCCCGGACAGTCGGCGTATACAGGATCCTATCGCAATGGTGTAAAGAGCCTGGACTATGGGGCATATCCGGGAAGTTTTGTGTTTGTGGGAAGCCCCAACAATACTCCCATCAGCAGGCCCATTGATAATAATCCGGTGAAACCTATTCAAACGAATCCACCAACCGGTTTTGGTACGGGCAATACCCAACCTTCCGGAACCATCACGGGTAATTTCAGGTCAACGCCTTATGATTACAATAAGAATATTGGCCAACGGTACACTTACTATTTTCCTCCGGGAGAAATTGTACTTACCGCGACTGCATGGGGTACAGATGTATACACCAGTGACTCATATATCGGTACCTGCGCCGTGCATGCCGGGCTGCTTGATCAGAAAACCGGGGGTACGGTAACCATTGAGATGCGGCCCGGTCAATCCAGTTATACAGGCAGTACAAGAAACGGGGTAAAAACTTTTAACTGGGGTTCTTTTGCAGGCAGCTACGTATTTGTTGGAAGCAGTGCCAATAAACCGATTGCTATGCCCTCTAATCCGGTTACACCCGTTGATAACAAACCACCAACTACCACAACTACCCGTCCGCCCGGAGCCATTGAAGGATATTGGAGAACGACTCCTTATGAGTTTAGCGGACGTATCGGCCAGCGGTATACCTATTATTTTGCACCGGGTAGTATTACCACCAATGGATCCGCATGGGGTACCGATATGTATACTACAGATTCTTATATCGGTACATGCGCCGTGCATGCAGGTTTACTTGATCTGAAAGCCGGAGGCGTTGTTACGATCGAAATTCGTGCGGGTGAACCCAATTACAGAGGCAGTGTACGCA
>CBHRAM010000255.1:0-5526 GCA_966076165.1 uncultured Chitinophagaceae bacterium | reverse complement strand
GCCCTGGCTAATTGAAATCTTTTATGCTCCCCGTTTGACAATTGTATTAAACGGGTATTTTGAATATGAGAGATGCCAAGCTGTGAGAGTGTTTCTTCAATAGCCGGTTTGGCGGCTCCTGTTTCGTTCAATGCATCCTGAACAGTAACTGCATCTTCCGAGTCATTGGAATTAAAACGCTGCTGGTAATAGAATGAATTGAGGTTGGAGAGATTCTTAAATTGGTGTTGCTGAGAGATCACTTCAACATTGGGCTTTACGCCGCTCTCAGATTGAAAAGAAATATTTCCTTTACTGAAATGATTTCCGGTTAATGTTTTGATCAATGTGGTCTTACCACTGCCCGATGGGCCGATCACTGCCAGTTGCTCCCCTTTATTTACTGTGAAAGACACATCCTGTAACACAGCTTTTCCTGAAAGCTTTACCGTGAGGTCTTTTACATATAAGAGGGGGAATGTTTCCATAATCTTACAGCGGGCTTATACCTGTTTCTCCTCGTAGGCTTCAATAGCCTGTTTATTGGCAATGAGGTAATCGATATCGTCGTAGCCGTTTAACAGGCAGGTTTTTTTATACGTGTTGATCTCGAAAGTTTCTTTTGCACCCGTTGCATCAATAGTAATGGTTTGCTGATCAATATCAATACTGATCGTAGCTTCATTGCCCAATGCAAAGATCTGCGCCAGAAATTCATCGCTCACTTTTACCGGAACCACGCCATTGTTCAATGCATTGTTCTTAAAGATATCGGCAAAGAAACTTGATACGACTGCTTTAAAACCATAATCCTGCAAAGCCCATGCTGCATGCTCTCTGGATGAGCCACAACCGAAATTTTTTCCTGCCACCAGGATCTCTCCGCTGAATTGCGGTTGATTCAAAACAAAATCAGTTTTGGGTTTTGTCTCATCATTATCTGTATAGCGCCAGTCGCGGAAAAGATTTTTTCCAAAACCATCCCTTGTTGTTGCTTTTAAAAAGCGTGCAGGAATGATCTGGTCGGTATCCACGTTTTCCATTTCGAGCGGAACAAATCTGCTGTGTATCTTTTGAAGTGGTATCATTTAAATATACTTAACGCTTAACGCTCAATGCCTAACGCGTTTGCGTTCAGCGTTAAGCGTTTTGCTTTTAAATTAATTCTCGTACGTCCGTGATAACCCCCGTAATTGCCGCAGCTGCAGCGGTTAACGGGCTTGCCAGTAAGGTTCTTGCGCCTGCACCCTGTCTTCCTTCAAAATTCCGGTTGCTGGTGCTGATGCAATATTCACCGGCAGGAATTTTATCTTCATTCATTCCCAAACAAGCACTGCATCCTGCCTGGCGTATTTCAAAACCGGCTTCTTTAAATATTCTATCGAGGCCTTCTGCTGTTGCCTGTCTGGCCACCTGTTGCGAACCGGGAACGATCATTACCTGAACATGATCATTCTTCTTCCTTCCTTTTACCAAAGAAGCTACCAATCGCAGGTCTTCAATACGCGAATTGGTACAGCTGCCGATGAACACATGCTGCACAGGCATTCCTATTAAGGATTTGCCCGATTCCAGTCCCATATATTTCAAAGCCTTGATAATATTATTTCTTTCCCCTTCATCAGGAATGGTATCGGTAACAGGAATATGCCCGTTGATCGCAATACCCAGTCCCGGATTGGTACCATATGTGATCATTGGCTGGATATCGGATGCATTGATATTGATCTCATGATCAAACACCGCATCTGCATCACTATACAATTCTTTCCACTCGGCTACTTTCTTGTCCCACTGGCCATTGCTGGGTGCAAACTGGCGCCCTTTCATATAAGCGAATGTGGTTTCGTCCGGGGCGATCATTCCACCGCGGGCACCCATTTCAATGCTCATATTACAGATGGTCATCCGCGCTTCCATCGACAATGCACGGATAGCAGAACCTGCATATTCAACAAAGTATCCGGTTGCACCACTGGCCGTGATCTGTGCGATGATATAAAGAATGATATCTTTTGACACAACCCCTTTATGCAATTCGCCTTCAATATTGATGCGCATTACTTTGGGTTTGGTCTGCAATAAACATTGAGAAGCAAACACCATTTCCACTTCACTGGTTCCGATACCAAACGCAACAGCGCCAAAGGCGCCGTGCGTAGAAGTATGGCTGTCGCCGCAAACAATCGTCATCCCTGGTTGTGTAACACCCAGCTCGGGCCCGATTACATGTACGATCCCCTGGAAGGGATGGCCCAAACCGTACAATTCGATATTGTGTTTCTTACAATTTTCAATGAGTTGCTGCACCTGTAACCTCGACAGCTCATCCTTAATAGGCAGGTGCTGATTAATGGTGGGTACGTTGTGATCCGCTGTAGCTACCACCTGTTGCGGACGAAATACTTTCAATCCTCTTTTTTCAATGCCGTTAAATGCCTGTGGACTCGTTACTTCATGTATGAAGTGTTTATCAATGTACAAAACCGACGGGCCGTCTTCAATTTTTTGTACGGTGTGCTTGTCCCAGATCTTATCAAATAATGTTTTTGCCATACAAGATTTAATTAAAGCGTGGTGTAGAAACACCACGCTACTCAAACTAAAACTATACTGATGAGAAAATCCTAAGCGATGGCCAGTTCGGGCTTATATGCCTTTGCCAGCATGTGCAGGTCATCTTCTTCAATCTCTTTCTTCTTATCAGCTACCTGCAGGAACCTTTCATATAGAACATCTATATCGTTACGGTTGAATTCATAACCTAACTTATGAAAACGGTGTGCCAATGCACTACGCCCGCTTCTCGCAGTTAATACGATCTTGCTGCCATCTGCACCTACCTCTTCAGGATTAATGATCTCATACGTTAAAGAATCTTTCAGGAATCCATCTTGGTGGATACCTGAGGAATGTGAAAATGCATTCGCACCCACAATCGCTTTGTTTACCTGAACCGGAACACGCATGGTTTCAGCAACCTCGCGGCTCATCGGGTTCAGCATTTTGGTATTGATATTGGTATATAAACCCAAATGTTTGTGTTGTTTCAGCACCATCACCACTTCTTCCAGGGAAGTATTTCCTGCTCTTTCACCCAATCCGTTAATGGTGCACTCTATCTGTCTTGCACCCGCTATCACTCCTGCAATGGAATTAGCTGTGGCCAGTCCCAGATCATTATGACAATGACAGGAAAGGATTGCTTTATCAATATTGGGTACATGGTTCATTAGATATGCCATCTTGGCCCCATACTGATCCGGTAAACAATAACCGGTTGTATCCGGGATATTTACCACGGTAGCGCCGGCTTTGATCACCGCTTCTACTACACGTGCGAGGTAATCATTGTCGGTACGGCCCGCATCTTCCGCATAGAATTCCACATCATCCACAAAATTCTTTGCCCACTGAACAGCTTTGATGGCACGTTCCAGAATTTCTTCACGGGTAGCGTTGAATTTGGCTTTGATATGAAAATCAGAAGTACCGATCCCGGTATGGATACGTGGACGTTTGGCATATTTCAATGCAGCACCCGCTACTTCAATATCTTTCTGCACGGCACGGCTCAAGCCGCAGACCGTGGCATTTTTGATGGCTTTGGAGATCTGTTCCACCGACTCAAAATCGCCGGGGCTCGAAATAGGAAAACCGGCTTCAATGATATCCACGCCCAATGCTTCCAGTTTTAGTGCCAGGTCCAGTTTCTCTTTGGTATTGAGTTTACAACCGGGTACCTGTTCACCGTCTCGAAGGGTGGTATCAAATATGAAGACCTGTTGATCCATTAATATTTAATTTTATACAATAGCTGAGATAAAAAGACAGGCTATTTACATTTGTTATCGATTGCCTTTAATAACAAACCTGATAGCCTGCCATTTTCGAATATAGTTCAAGGCATATCGGGAATTTGACCAAAATTGATGGTATTTTACAGTCCATAACAGCAGTAAAATCTCCTGAAATCCTTATCTGTATTGAGTTTTGATGTAAAAAAATTACGATGCCCAACCGTTCCACAGATAGCTTATTTCAACTGGTTCAGTCCCTCGAAAGGTCGGAAAAACGGAATTTTAAGCTCTATATGACCCGGAACTCGGGTTCGGGCGACCTGAAAGTGGTACAGTTGTTCGATGCTTTGGACAAAATGAAGCAGTACGATGAAGAACAGTTGTTAGCCAAAAACCCCTCCATCCAGAAACAACAGCTTTCGAACCTGAAAGCCCATTTATACCGTGAGATCCTGGCCAGCCTACGCCTCTTGAACCAGGAAGAGAATATCGACCTGCAATTGCATGAACAGCTTGATTTTGCCCGGATCCTTTACAATAAGGGCCTTTACCTGCAGAGCCTGAAGATCCTGGACCGTGTAAAGGACCTTGCCCGGGCCAACAACCAGGTAACCTATATTTTACAGGTGTTGTTTCTTGAGGAAAAGATCGAAGCCCTGCATATTACCCGAAGCATGCAGGACCGTGCCGAAAAACTGAGTGATGAAGTAGAAGAAGTTAACTATCGGCTGGGCCTGATCGGCTCACTCTCAAACCTCTCCCTGCTTTTGTATAGCTGGTATATCAAACACGGCCATGCAAGAAATGAAGAAGATACCGCGGCCGTAGATGCATTTCTGAATACCGAGGCCATTCAGAAAGCACAGGATAGTAAGGGTTTTTATGAGCGGCTTTATTTATACCAGTGTTATTGCTGGCATGCATTTATCAGTCAGAATTTTTTAGGCTACTACCGCTATTGCCAGAAATGGGTAGACCTGTTCAATGCCTGCCCCAAAATGATTGAAATTGAAACGGCCCATTATATCAAAGGCATGCATAACCTGATGGGCGCACATTTTGATCTCCGGAATTACCAGAAATTCAACGAGACCATTCTTGCATTTGAAAAATTTCTCGAGAGCCCGGTCATACAGGGTAACCGCAATAACCTGATACAGACTTTTATCTACCTGAATATTTCCAAACTGAACAAACACTTTATGGAAGGCACTTTCAGTGAAGGGTTGGAAATGGTCCCATTCATTGAAGAGAAATTACAGGAGTATGAATTGTATCTCGACAGGCACCGCATTCTGGTTTTCTATTATAAAATTGCTTCGCTCTATTTTGGCAGCGGCGATTGCGACAGGAGCATTGATTACCTGAACAAGATCATTAACTGGAAAGTTGACCTGCGTACAGACCTGCAGTGTTATGCCAGGCTGCTCCATTTAATAGCACATTACGAACTCGGTAATTTCGACCTGCTAGAATACCTGTTAAAATCTGTTTACCGCTTCATGTACAAAATGCAGAACCTGAGTACGGTGGAAGAAAAGGTATTTAAATTCTTACGCAATTCATTCCGCCTTACCCCCAATCAGATGAAGCCCCAATTTGAAAACCTGCTGTTGGAATTAAAACCACTTGAAAAAAGCCGCCTCGAAAGCCGTGCCTTTATGTACCTCGATATTATTTCCTGGTTAGAAAGTAAGATCCATAACCAGCCCGTACAAAACATTATCCGGAAAAAATACCTGGATGC
>CBHRAM010000254.1:0-5539 GCA_966076165.1 uncultured Chitinophagaceae bacterium | reverse complement strand
TTATTTAACCAATCATGGTATAGCAGTATTACGGGTAGATGACAGAGGCAAGGGTAAGAGTACCTTAGGCAATGACCTCAATCAATTAACCTCACAGGTATTTTCTACCGATGTGGAAACCAGTCTTAATTATCTTTTATCCAGGAACGATCTTGATAAAAAGAAGATAGGGCTGATCGGCCACAGCGAAGGCGGTATTATTGCGCCGATGGTTGCGGGTAGAAGAAAGGATATTGCCTTTGTGGTACTTTGGGGTGCTGCTGCTGTTGGCGGGTTAGAGATCAATACCCAGCAAAATGTATATGCACTGAAAAGAGCAAAGATCGATTCTACAGCGGTTGAGGCTTTTGCACAACTGCACAAAAAAGTATTATCACAATTTGCCACAGTAAGCAAAGAAGAACTGGACAAGCAGGTAACGTCGATTTTTACGGAATGGAAAGCCAGTCAATCCAAAGAAACACTAACCAGGCTCTATGTGGCAGAAAGCAGTATTGTAGGACAGGAAGTTCACAAAATGTATCATTCTCTCTACGATATCAACTGGATGCGGTATTTCGTCAGCTATGATCCGGCTACTGATCTCAGGAAGTTAACCTGTCCTGTTTTGGCCATCAATGGTATGAAAGATACACAGGTAGATGCCACCACCAATCTTGCGGTTATAAAAGAGTCATTAACCAAAGCCGGAAATAAACATTTCCAGATAAAAGCCCTGCCCTCATTAAATCATTTATTGCAAACCGCCGATACCGGTGATGTTAGCGAATATGAAAAGATAGAGGAGACAATGGCGCCATCAGCCATGGAACTGATCGCGAAGTGGGTACTGGGGACTAGGAACTAGATACTAGATGCTGGAATCCAGTATCTAACATCCAGTATCTTTACTGCCATGAACTACCTTGCCCACGCCTATCTCTCTTTCAATCACCCGGATATACTGGTGGGTAATATGGTCAGTGATTTTGTGAAGGGAAAGAAGCAATTTGATTACCCTGCAAGTATTCAGAAAGGAATCCGTTTACACCGAGCCATTGATAATTTTACAGACGAACATCCTGTTACCCGCGAAGCCAAACAATATTTCAGGCCGGCGGTTGGGTTGTATGCTGGCGCTTTTGTAGACATCGTATACGATCACTTTTTAGCGCTGGATAGCAATGAGTTATCAGAACAGGATTGGAAAGATTTTGCAAACTATACCTATCGGCAATTAGCAGCTCAGCCCGAATGGTTACCTGAAAAATTTGCCAGGATGCTTCCGTATATGTCTTCGCAGAACT
The DNA here is from genome assembly GCA_966076165.1 of uncultured Chitinophagaceae bacterium. Lineage (GTDB taxonomy): Bacteria > Bacteroidota > Bacteroidia > Chitinophagales > Chitinophagaceae > Sediminibacterium. Next base: position 4,253 of record CBHRAM010000254.1, on the reverse strand, counting down.
GGCTATACAACTACCGTTTTACCTGGGGTATGGAGAACAGTTTTGGCGGACTGGTGAGAAGGGCCGCTTATCTCACTGATGCTTCACAGGCTTTTTCACTCTTCACCACCCATTATGCTGAACTGAAACAGCAATACCAGACCTTTTTCCCTCAATTAAAAGCTTTTGCTTCATCACAATTCGACATATTAATAAAGCAATAGCGTTTATCTTTGGCAAAACCATTTTTTGCATGAAGTATATCCTTAGTCTTATGATGATTGTATCTGCCCTTACGGTGCAGGCACAACAAAAACCAACCGAACTGGATAAGTCGCCAATGGATATGAGCTCTTGGCCCAATAATTACCCTCTTTTAAAAATGAATGGTAAGGCAGCAGCCTTACCGGTTGCCCGGGTTATTTACGGCAGGCCCCTGAAAAATGGCCGTACCATTTTTGGTGCCATTCTTAAATACAATGAACTCTGGCGTTTAGGTGCCAATGAAGCTACAGAGATCGAGTTTTTTAGCAATGTTAGAATTGCCGGTAAAACGGTTGTTAAAGGACGGTACACTTTATATTGTATCCCTTCTGAAAACAAATGGACCATTATCCTGAACAGGGAAAATTATTCCTGGGGTGCATATACGTACGACAGTAAGAAAGATGTGCTGCGCACAGATATCGACATTGATAAGAATAATGATTCCACAGAAGCATTTACCCTTTATTTTGATGAAACAAAAAACGGCGCTAACCTGATCATGCTCTGGGATGACCTGAAAGCTGTTTTACCTATTACCCTTGCTGTTAAATAAGTTCAACCATCTCTTAAAATATTTTTATGAAACTAGCTACCAAATATATCCATGCCGGCACAGAGCCCGATCCTTCTACCGGTGCCATCATGACGCCGATCTATCAAACCTCCACCTATGTACAGGAAGCACCGGGTGTGAACAAAGGTTATGAATATGCCCGCAGCCAGAACCCAACCCGAAAAGCACTGGAAGATGCCTATGCACAGATAGAGAACGGACAGTTCGGCCTGGCTTTTGGAAGTGGTGTGGCAGCAACCGATGCCGTGATCAAATTATTATCTCCCGAAGATGAAGTGATCGCAGCGAATGATATGTACGGCGGAACTTATCGCCTGTTCACCAAAATATTTGCGAAGTATGGTATCAAATTCATTTATGTAGATACTACTGATCCATCCAATATCCAGAAAGCGATCACTGCAAACACCAAACTTATCTGGATCGAAACGCCTACCAATCCTTTGATGAATATTACGGATATCGCTGCAGTAGCGGTGATTGCCAAAGCTGCCAAAGCACTGCTTTGTGTAGACAATACCTTTGCTTCTCCTTACTTACAGAATCCTTTGGATGACGGGGCTGATATTGTAATGCATTCAGCCACCAAATACCTGGGCGGACATAGTGATGTGATACAGGGCTGCCTGGTAATGAATGATCCTGCCCTTCGCGAACAATTATATTTCATCCAGAAAAGCTGCGGTGCCGTTCCCGGGCCGATGGATTGTTTCCTTGTTTTACGCGGTATCAAAACCCTGCACCTGCGTATGCAGCGCCATTGTGAGAATGGAGAGAAGATCGCTCATTTTCTGCGCAATCATCCCAAAGTGGGTAAAGTGTATTGGTGTGGTTTTGAAGACCATCATAATTATGCCATCGCCAAAAAACAAATGCGTGGTTTTGGCGGTATGATGAGTTTTGTATTGAAGGATGACAGTATTGATAATGCAAAACGTGTTCTCTCATCCACAAAAATATTTGCACTGGCCGAAAGCCTTGGTGGTGTGGAATCACTGATCAATCACCCGGCATCCATGACACATGCTTCTATCCCCAGGGAAGAAAGGATCAAAAATGGCCTGAGCGATAGCCTGATCCGTTTAAGTGTGGGTGTGGAAGATGCAGATGATCTGATAGAGGACCTTACCAAAGCGATCGGATAAATAATTCTCTTCTGCAAGTATGAAACAGCCCGCATTGCTGAAAATAATTGCCGGTTTTATTATTTTATTCTGCTGTTATCACGCAGCAGAATACATGATGCTGTTTAAAAACAGCGCTACCGGATTTCTGTTGCTGAGTTTTGTATTTTTTATAGTAGCCTGGCTGGTAGCCAAATGGCAGGGTCTGGAAGGCCTGGCAGCATGGGGCATGGTTATAGAAAGAAAAGGCTTGAAACAGCTTGGACTTGGATTGCTGGCAGGCGGCATAGTATATGGTATTTATTTTCTCACAAGCCTTGCTTTGGATATTGATCGCATCAAAGAAGTTCCACCACTAGGAACTTTTATTTCGCAGTTCCTGTTATTTGCACTGGGCACTTTCTTTTCATCACTTTCAGAAGATGTACTTGTACGCGGTTATTTGTATCGGTTTCTAAATAGAAAAATCAATCCATACAATCTGATTGCCCTTTCTTCACTCGTTTACGTGCTTAACCATATTTACCGCTTAGGCGAGGGACCGGGATTTTGGCTTTACATTCTGATCATTGGTGTGTTTCTGATGCTGGCCATGGTAAGAACAGGAAATATCTGGCTTACACTGGGATTACATTGGGCGGGTAATATTGTGTATCATACAACGCATAGTGTTATGCATACAGAAGCCGGTAAAGGAAATTTCTCCGGCACATTATTATATATCTTATTCCTGCTGCTGCTGATTCCGATTACCTTTTTTATCAGCCGAAAAAAGAAAACGACACTGGCTATTTAAATCATTGCAGGCAACCACATAAACATGTGATTCGCTGAAATGCTTTATTACATTGCGTTTCATTCATCACGAATATCAGCTGTTCATCTTTGCTGATCACCGTTCAGGCAATAATAACTTATCTACCCGGATAGGGTAAAGCATTTTGCAGTCCGGAAAAATAAGTTATGAAGAAAATTTTATCAGCAGCTACCGCATTGATTATTATACTGAGCTCCTGTACAAAAAGTATTACCGGCAGCGGAACAGTTGTTACAGAAAACAGACAGGTTGCTGCATTTACCCGTGTAAGACTGGAAGGTGATGCACAGGTGCAGATCATACAGGGCAATACCCAAAAGATCACGGTAAGCGGGTATGATAACCTCGTACCCATATTTGAAACCTATGTAAGCAATGGTTTAGTAACCTTGCGTTTCGAAACCGGTTATTATAATATTCACAGAAACAATATAAATGTTCTGATTGAAATGCCTGATCTTCCTGAAGTGAGAAGTAGCGGATCGGGAGATATCACAATCCTTAATTTTCTAAACAGCCCGTTATTGAATGCCGGCATCAATGGTTCCGGAAATATTATCATTGAGGGATCTTCCTTTGATAAAGTAGTTTTATCTGTGAATGGTTCGGGTAATATCAAAGCCGTGAATGCACAGATCAAAGAGGCAGAGGCTGATGTAAATGGTTCCGGCGATATTGAACTTTCCTGTTCCCAAAAATTAACGGCGCATATTTCGGGGTCGGGTAATATTAATTATTACGGAAACCCTGCTATTGCTGATATCCGTGTAAGCGGAAGTGGTAAGGTGAGGAAACGATAGTTCGCCAGGATCTTTTTAAATACATAGGGTCATAGGTTAAGCAGAAGGTACAATAGAAGATTGACTGCTTAACCTATGACCCGATCTGTTTCCACCACCTGAATTATCAGTAGCTTCGCAAAGCAGGCGAAATAGATATGGGCATTAAAAACAATAAACAACTTAAAGAGTTTTTTGATGAAAAAGCAGACCAATACAACCGTGTCTCTTTTATCAAAGACGATCCTGTTTGCATACCCCATCTCTTCACCCAAAAAGCCGATATAGAAATCGCCGGCCTGTTCGCCGCAGTATTTGCCTGGGGTAACCGCACCACCATCATCCAGAAATCGAAAGAGCTGATGCAGTTAATGGGTAATACGCCCCATGATTTTTGTCTTAATCATTCCGACAAAGACCTCCAAAGCCTTATCCATTTCAAACACCGCACATTCAACACCACCGATCTTTTATACTTTATTGAATTTCTACAATATCACTACACAAATCATAAAAGCTTAGAAGATGCCTTTGTGAGAGGCTCAACAAAAAAAGGGAAAGAAATTTCCCCACCTCTCCGAGGAGGGGACAATGCGCAAGCCGCAGGCTCAAGCATTCGGGGTGGTGTTGAACTCGCACTCACTCATTTTCATAATTATTTCTTCTCCCTCGAACACGTTCCCAACCGAACCAAAAAGCACATTGCCACTCCC
>CBHRAM010000253.1:0-5543 GCA_966076165.1 uncultured Chitinophagaceae bacterium | reverse complement strand
GCGGAGAATTGATTTTTTTTGCACGCAGAGGCGCAAAGGCGCGGTTTTGGGCCGCGATTATAATGAGCCATTGATGATTCGTTTGATCCCTGTTTTCAGAAGTTCCTCGTTAAAGTTTATCAGCAAACCTAATTTTATTCCAGACAATCTTAGATAAGTGAGCATTTGCTTATAATGTACCGGGGCTATTGCTTCGATCGATTTAAGTTCTACGATCAATTTATTTTCTATCAACAGATCAGCTCTGAACCCCAACTCCATTTTAGTACTATCCCAGATAACAGGTATAGGGTATTGACGTGTAACAGTCGGCTTATGCCTACTGACGAGCTCATGTTCCATAATTGTTTCATAAACTGATTCAAATAAACCTGGGCCAAGATTTGAATGAATCTTATAGGCAGTAGATACAACTATTTTCGCCAGTTCGTTTTCGTGCATGAAATAATATTATGACACCTGAAAAATACCCTTTTCCACAAAATCAAAAACAGGTATTAATACCCTAAAATCGGCAACAAAAAACCGTGCCTTTGTACCTTTGTGTGCAAGTATTTTCTCACACAAAGGCACAAAGGCACGGTTAGATCAGTTTCGATAATAGGATATATCCTAATCGATATACTTAATTTTCAGTAACCTGTTTTATGGCCTCTCCTTGTAACAACTCCACACTCCGGTTAATAAAATTTGTCAGCTCCGCGCCTTTCAATAACCCTTGAGATAGCAAAGCCAGATCTGCCAGGTTTCTTACCTGCTTTTGCTGAACGGCAGTATTGCTCTCTTTCAACAGGGTTTGATAGATCGGATGGTTACCATTTACGGTCAACGTTACTTCATCCGGCATCTGTGCATAAAATGCAGTCATGCCACCACCTGCCGCTCCCATATCTTTCATTCTTCGCATGAACTCCGGACGCGTAGCCACAACGGGTGCAGATTCAGGACTCAATCCCTTGATCTCCGTAGTAACATGCAGCTGTTCAATTTCCAGGTTGAATAATTCTTTCAGTTTCCCCTCTTCCTCCTTACTCAACACACTGTCGTTGCTCTCCTGTTTGTCGATCAGGTTGTCTACAATATCCGCATCCACCCTAACAAACGTAACATTCTCCCATTTCATCTCCATGGTGTTGATGAAAGCAGCATCTACCAGTGTTTCCATTTTCACAACGGTATAGCCCTTCCCTTTACAGGCCTGGATATACGCATCCTGCTGAACAGGGTTAGTGGTATACAGGATCACCTGTTTGCCATCTTTGTTCTTCTGTAAGGCTTCTGTAGCGGTTTTATATTCTTCCAGTGTATGGAATTTACCATTGGTATCTTCCATCACCAGGAACTTATTGGCTTTCTCGAGGAATTTATCGTCCGTCATCATACCATACTTCACAAACAAACCAAGGCTTTCCCATTTTTCTTCGAGCGAACTTCTTTCATTACGGAAGATCTCATCCAGTTTATCGGCCACTTTCTTTGTGATGTGCGCATTGATCTTTTTTACATTCGGATCACCCTGTAAATAGCTGCGGCTAACGTTCAGCGGAATATCCGGACTGTCGATCACCCCCTGCAACAACATCAGAAATTCAGGTACAATATCTTTTACTTCGTCTGTTACAAATACCTGGTTACAGTATAACTGGATCTTATCTTTCTGAATTTCATAGCTCTGTTTGATCTTAGGAAAATACAATACACCGGTGAGGTTGAATGGATAATCAACATTCAGGTGTATCCAGAACAGAGGCGTTTCGTTGTAGGGATATAGTTCTTTGTAAAACTTCTCGTAATCTTCCTTGCTTAGTTCAGAAGGTTTTTTGATCCAGATCGGATCTGTATTGTTGATTGATTTTTCTTCTTCCTCTTTTTTCTCTCCCGCTTCTGAAAAATAGATCGCTACCGGCAGGAACTTACAGAACCTTTCCAGGATACTACGGATCCTTCCGGCTTCTAAAAATTCTTTGCTCTCTTCATTCACATGTAGAACGATCTTGGTACCACGCTCATTATAATCAACATCATATAATTCAAACTCCGGACTCCCATCGCAGCTCCAGTAAACACCGCTTCCCTCTTTATGGCTCTTGGTAAAGATCTCCACCTTATCGCTCACCATGAATGAACTGTAAAAGCCCAATCCAAAATGACCGATGATATTGGCATCCTTATATTTTTCCATGAACTCTTCCGCACCGCTGAAAGCCACCTGGTTGATATATTTATCAACTTCTTCACCTGTCATACCCACCCCACGGTCAATAATGCTCAGGGTCTTTTCCTTGGCATCCAGTACCACATCGATCCGTAACTCCCCCAGTTCACCTTTGGCTTCGCCGATAGACGATAAGGTCTTTAGTTTTTGGGAAGCATCTACGGCATTACTCACCAGCTCACGTAAAAAGATCTCGTGATCGCTGTAAAGAAATTTCTTAATGATCGGGAATATGTTCTCTGTCTGAACCCGTATCTGGCCTTTTTGCATAATGATTCGTTTGGGTGCGGATGTGCAAAGAAAATACCAAATCCCGTTTTGCTGACAGGATGGCAAGCAAATACCCCTTGCCTATAGGCATTTCTTGTTTTGACAGGAAAAAACTTCAGAATACCTAATTACCCACGATCCTAACATTGTCGATCTGGAAACTGGTTGTTCGCTTATCGGTTGCAGCAACCGGGTCCGCCCCCTCATATCGGAATGCGATATAGACCGCCCCTGAATAGCCCGATAGACTGATATTTCCAGAGCCTACCCAATCCGTTGCCACTCCCGCAACAGACCCTTTTGAAATATTGGCTTTCAGCAACGACCATTTGGCTTTCCAGGGTGTATTGCCCCCATCATAATTGGTTGAGATGTACACCTGCAAAACGGCCCCGTTATCAAATCCATCTTTGGTTTGAAAACTCAGCAGTTCATTAGCAGAATTACTCAGGTTTACCGGGGGTGATACCAGCCAGCTGATCACCGACGACTGGTTAGCCGCAAATGCATTGATCTCTGCATAACGGTTACCGGCAAATGATTTTCCCTGGTAGAATTTACTGCCGGCTTCATAGATATTTTTCCATCCCTGGAGCGCAAGGTCACCATTCGTATTTGCCGTTTCAAAATCCTCACTGAACAAAACTTTTGCGCCGGAACCCGTGCAGCGAAGCCCGTTCATCTGCAGATCTGATGTATCACGGATCATCAATTGTTTTTCTTTATTGAATACGCTAAAGATTGCCGTAATACTACCATTGCCTCTTGGTGTTTTGCTATTCGCAAAATTGGCAAAGCCGCCGCTCCGCAGGGAAACACTTCCCACACCACAGGCTTTCAGTGTTCTATTGGCAGATTGTTTATTGATCACATCGGCATAGGTTCTGCCGGTATCTGAAACAGCAAACTCCAGATCATTGATCCGTATCAGGCAGCTTTGTAAGGAATCACTCAATTCATCGATCCTCACCAATTTTGGGTTCACCGGATTGTTCAGGCTTTTCTTAACAATATACCTGTCAAACAAGGGCAGAGGAATACCCGTTAGTTCCGGATATACCGGATCGGTTCTGTCTACACCGGCCCCTACCTGCATCAGACCCGCATAATCTCCCAGCCAGAGACCTTTTAACCTGATGGCCACCCTTCTGCCCACGGGATAATCCGTATACAAACCGGATGCACCCATGCGGATGGTAACACCAGCGGTACTATCCTGCAATACGATCGATTTATAAAAATTATCTTCCTTATCATCCGCCACCACAACTCCTTCGATGATCCACTCATCCAACACCTGTTCAAAATTTCCGTTAAAATGCATTTTATGGAGATCACGGATAGATAGGTTGGGTTGCACATCCGGGCCGGCATAAGGGGGTGGTGCATCAAATATTTTATTACAGGAGATAATAAACAGCAATAGCACCATTGCTATCCATTTGTATTCATTGCTATCCGTATTTGCCTTGCTCATAAGCGTAAACTGATATTCACTGAAAAATTCAAACCCATTGCATGAAAATATTTTGCCGGAAATTTATCCGGGTTCTTTGTATCTGCATCAAACCGTAATTGTTCATAGCCACCTGAGATGATCCTTTGATTATTCAACAGGTTATTCATGCTCAGAAAAAACAACAGCGTCCGTTTTATTTTGGACCCGAACAAATGACTGCGCCAGGAACTGCCCGCCGAAAGATCGATCGTATACTGATCCGGTAATTTGACCTGTTGTATCATCCGGTTCCATTGATCGGAGCCTTCAGGAATATTTTCGAGTGCAGCATAAGTTCTTCGCAAAGGATTATAACTGATCCATTGTTCCCGGAAATAACTGCCCGTAATATCCAGGTAAAAAGCCCCGGCTGATTGGTAATGAACACCCAGCCCGTAGGCTTCCTGTGGTGTTCCTGCCACACGAAAATTTTGCGAATAGATGAGGCTTCTTTCCAGAACGGCAGCATCATTATCGGCTGTAACCGTAACCTGTTGCCGGCTGTTTTCATAATAACGCCCCACTGATGCTGCCATATTCAGATTGAACCTTGATGATAATTTCAGATCGAGTCCCAGCTCTGTTCCGAAATGCAGTTGGTCAATCCCTGTTAACGCATAATTCACAAAACTCATATACCCGTCGTGGTAAAATGTACTGATGTTCATCCCATCCAGAAACTGTGCGGCATATCCACTGATCCGCATTTTTATAAAAGGGGCATTCCACACATACCCTGCTTCAACAGACCGGATCTTTTGATTACGGATCTCTTCCTGCTGGGTATCCCGGGTACGGGGAGAAATGTATACATCGTCAAACAAGGGTGCTTTGGTTAATATAGCTCCATGCAGGTACAGGTATTTTCTTCCATTGATCTTATAGGTGATCCCTGCTTTACACGCATAGTCCGTAAACTCATTGGGTTCCGATCTTCCCAATGAATGATCCAGGAACAACCCATTTTGCTTATAACCATCCCGTTGATAATACAGATACTGAAAAGAGACCGCTGCGAAATAATCTATCTTTTTTCCTGAACCGTTTATCTGCATCCATGTATGGCTTTTCTGGGTATTGACCGCATAGTCATAACCATACACATCTCCTTTTCTGACTATCCGGTTGGGGTGATGGATATCGTTCTGCAAAGCCATCGGATCATTGGGAAAATCACTTTCTGCAAACTGGTTCCAGTCAACAAAATATTCACCACCTAAAAGAGCATTGATCTTTTTAAAATACCGGCCCGATTGTAATTGAAAAGAAATGCCCCCGGAAAAATCAATTGCTTTCGTCAATGGCGAATGATACACACTACTCAGCTCTATCCGTTTTACGGCAGTAACCCTTTCTTCAAGAATATAATGCGAACGCAATCCTGTAACCGTATTACCAACTATCCCATCTGCATCCCGTACCGATTCAACAGCATTCCGGTTCACATCATACAAATGATTCCAATTGATCTGTCGCAGGTTTTCATCCTCTTTCATGATGGCCAGCTGGTTTATCCGCAGCATAGAATCCGTTTGATAACCGGGTAAGTACCGATAGTAA
>CBHRAM010000252.1:0-5545 GCA_966076165.1 uncultured Chitinophagaceae bacterium | reverse complement strand
GGGGGCCGCAGTTTTTTTCTGGGCAAAGCCCTGTCTTGTCATTTCACCCCATCCTTTTTTCTTTTTGATCAGGTCGAGGTATCCTTTGATCGCACTCCATACAACAAACGGGTGATAGTAAAACGGCTCGGTTAAAGCAGTAAGTAATAACCGTAGAATATCAATACGCCGTTTGTATTGATTAAACGTTAACACTTCCATCAATACAGCAAAAGCAGAGTAGAGATAGCCAAAACAAATGATGAACAAAAAGAAAGAAAAGAAAAAAGCCCAATCGAGATAACCTGTCCAGGCAAAGATGAAGAAAAAGATAAATCCAAAGAATTCAATTACCGGGGCACACATTTCAAAGAAGAACCAATAGGGATAACTTAACATGCCCAATAACCGGTATTTCGGATTAAAGAACATGATCTTATGAAACTTTAATGTTTCATAGGTACCGCGGATCCACCGGTTTCTTTGCCGGCCAAGGATTTGAAATGATGACGGCGCTTCTGTCCAGCACAAAGGATCCGGCACATAGGTAACCACATAATCTTCTTTCTTTTCTTCCATATACCTGCGCATCCTAACCACCAGCTCCATATCTTCTCCAACCGTCGCATGGTTATATCCGCCACAGGCAATGGCGATCTCTTTATCAAAAGCCCCAAAAGCACCGGAGATAAGCATTAACCCGTTTAACCGGCTCCAGGCCATTCGTCCCAGGATAAACGCACGTATGTATTCAAGTATCTGCATGCGTGGCAGGTAATCTTCTGCCAGCTTCACTTTTATTAAACGTCCGTCTTCGATCACACAGGAGTTGGCAATACGCACCACTCCGCCCGTAGCGATCACTCTTTTATCGGTTTGTTCCAGAAAAGGTTTTACCATTTTCAGGATCGCATCCTGTTCCAAAACACAATCCACATCAATACAGACCAGGTATTTATTTGATGAAACATTGATACCCACATTCAATGCATCCGCTTTCCCGCCATTCACTTTATCAATCACGATCAGTTTATGATAAAGGCTGTTCCGGCTCTTATAAATACCCCTGATCTCTTTTGTAGGAATTTGCTGGTTCACAAAAAACTCTGTCTTCTCCAGATCATATGCGCGGATCAGTTTTTCCAGACAATCATCTTTACTTCCGTCGTTGATCACGATCACTTCCAGGTTGGTATAAAAGATGGACAAGAGCGACCGCACATTTTCTACAATGGTCTTCCCTTCATTATAGGCAGGGGCCAGTATGGATATGGTTGGCGCATGAACAGAAGCCGCCAGTACCCGGTAATCTGTAAAGCTGTTCTTATTAATGTATTTTTTTGTTTCTCCTACCGAATACAATCCGATAAACAGATATGAAATCAGCAGCAGGAAGGAATACAAAAATATTCCGTAGGTGAGGATGTCGAATAATATGTCTGCTACTAAACCCCAGTTCATTTTACTGTTTTTACGTGTCGGTAGATCCGATAATACGGTTCCGGCTGTTCAACCACTTTCTTTTCCAGCATGGCCAATCCATTTTCAGAACAGGCTGCCAGTACAATAGCTGCTTTCAGTTTGATCGTGTCGTTTTCATGATCCAGCAGTTTTTCCAGAACCCCGGCTTCTCTTTCTGTAGCGATCGTCCGGAGCGCATCTAATATGAAGATCTGATCCGACAGGGATTCTTTATTGAAATAACCCAGCAAGACCACCGGCGTTGACTCATCTTCCAAACGGATCATTGTTTTTAAAGCCTGGCTGCGTACGCTGTTGGACGGGTGCACCAGGCAACTGATCACATATTTACGTGCGCCGAACAACTGGTATTCATCTACCAGTTTCAGGGCAAACACCACCACCGTTTTATTTTTAGACTGGGTCCACTTGGGAATTTTTTCAGCGATATCCTGTTTTTCAGGATAGAGTCGCAACTGCTCAAGCAGTTTTAGTTGTTGCCATTCAGTAAGCGGGTAAGAGATCACATCCAGAAAACGAAGTCCCGGAAAACCCGTAAGATGGATCACACCCGTTTGTGCTTCCATACGAACAAACTCATTGGTGCTATTCGTGTTCCGGTAGATCATTTTCAAGGCAGTGTGCTGGTCCATCATATACAATTCCTGTATACCCTGGGCTTTCACATGCCATTTGCTTTTGTCGGATACTTTCTGGAGTGAGTATTTTTTCAGGTCCAGCCGCTCGTAAAGAATAACCACGTGCTGAGCCACTACGCCGGAAAAGTTTTTCTTGCAACGGATCAGTTCGTCGATAACATATTGTCTCGCTACCGTATTATTCAATATCCGGTTCATTTTTAGCGGGATCTGTATCGTTTCCATCGACTCTTCCATGATGATATGAGAGATCATGGGTTCCAGCAGGTTACGGACACGCTCCGTATAAAAAAAATTACGCTTCTTATAAAAAAGATAGAGATAGATCGCCGACACCACGATAGCGATCAGTATGGCCATTACTTCAGCTCCAAGTAACAGATATTCGGGGCTCATGTATTTGACGATGGTCCTCGTAACTGCATTGTTAAGAAGGTAATACCCGGATTGAAAGGAGATATGATATATATCGGTTAACAGGAGCATGCAGTTAAAACAAAATCAGTTGATACCGAAGATATGAAAGGTATCAGAATCTATGGTCTAAATACTGAATTAACGGGCAATATCAGCCTTTCGGCACACTCACTTGTCTGCATTCCGGCACATCATGACCGGATATTTGAAATTACCTCATTCTACAGTACGTTTGTATAAGTTTTGTGTTCCGTTTCCTTCTAAAAAATGATAAATGCCCGATAATGCAGGCAGTTTATCGATAAAAAAATAAGTATGAGTTTCCGCAATTTTAAAATGGTAAGCTACGTGGTCTATGGCAGGGGAAGTTTTAACCAGCTGGATGAAATTCTGGCCCCGCAAAGAAAGGGTACCGCCCCCATGGTTTTTCTGGTAGATCATTTCTTTGAAGGAAAACCCCTGCTCAACCGCATCCCGCTCCGCGGAAAAGACAAAGTGGTGATGGTAGATGTTACTTACGAGCCTAAAACCACCCAGGTTGATAAACTGGCACAACAATTAAAGGATGAATTCGGCACCATCAGCGGTGTAATAGGTATTGGCGGTGGCTCGGCCATGGACCTGGCCAAAGCGGTTTCACTTATGATGACCAACCCCGGCTCCTCAGCAGATTACCAGGGCTGGGACCTGGTGAAACAACCCGGTGTGTACAAAGCCGGTATCCCTACCTTAAGCGGTACGGGTGCAGAAGTAAGCCGCACCACCGTGTTAACCGGCCCCACCCGTAAATTGGGTATGAACAGCGATTTCACACCCTTCGACCAGATTGTTCTCGACCCTGAACTGACCAAGGGCGCGCCGGAGAACCAGCGTTTTTATACGGGCATGGATTGCTATATCCATTGTATCGAAAGCCTCGAGGGTACTTTCCTGAATGAATTCAGCAAAAGCTATGGCGAAAAAGCCCTGCAGCTTTGCCAGAAAGTGTTTGTAGAAAAGAAACAATGGGACGATGAATGTGATGATATGCTGATGATGGCATCCTATGCAGGAGGTATGAGCATTGCTTACTCACAAGTGGGTGTGGCACACGCGGTGAGTTATGGTTTGAGTTATTTGCTTGGCACCAAACATGGTATCGGTAATTGTATTGTGATGAACCACCTAGAAGAATATTATCCCGCCGGTGTAAAAGAATTCAAATACATGGTGGAGAAAAATAAGATCGATATTCCACAAGGGATCTGTAAAGGATTGACAGAAGAACAGTTTCAGACCATGATGAATGTATCGCTGGGCATGAAACCTTTATGGGAGAATGCACTCGGTAAAGACTGGGAGAAAATTATGACACCGGAAAAATTAAGGGCGCTCTACGAAAAACTGTAGACCCCCCGACCCCCCTTTCGTATTCACTGATAACAGTCAAACTCTGTTTTCATCCCCCCTGGCAGGGGGGAATGAGGGGGGTTGCATTTGTTATTTGTATGTATTAGTTTGTGTCAAAACTATCCTATGAGAAAACTATGTTTACTTGTTCTGGGCGCTGCCTTCTTTTTCTCCTGCAGTCAACCTGCTGGCACCACAGATCCGGCAGGTGTTTTTAACTTAGATTCGGTAAAAGCAGCTATTGAAGAGAATAATGCTGTACTTATCAAAGCCATTAAAACCGGCGATTCTGCAGCATTTGTTTCCTGCTATACCAAAGATGCTTGTATGATGGGAAACAATATGCCAAAACTTTGCGGCCTAACCGGGCTGGGTCAATTTCTTACCGGCGCAAGAAATGGGGGTATTGAAAATCTGAAACTTGCTGTAACAGAAGTTATCGGAGATAAAAGCCTCATATCAGAGGAAGGAGTATTTGAAATCATTGCCAATGACGGTTCTTCAATAGATAAGGGCAAGTACATTGTTATCTGGAAACAGGAGGATGGCAAATGGAAAAAATACCGCGATATTTTTAACAGCGATATGCCGCCGGCTCCGGCAGTACCCGCTAAAAAATAAAATACTTTTTACGCAGAACGCTTAAGGCCGAACGCTGAATGCTTTGCATTTTGCTTCGGCCTTTTGTTTTAATATATTGTCTGATAAATACAGCCCATTACAATTAATCCAGTAATTTAATAGCCCAAACTATCTCACATGAAAAAATCAACCGCGCTGCTGCTTTGTATGGCAGCCATGTTTCTTGCTTCTGCACAACCTTTTAATTCCGGTCTTTTCAACAGCATGCAATGGCGTATGATCGGGCCACACCGTGCCGGGCGTACCGTGGGTGCCGTAGGTGTTCCCTCGCAGCCCAGTGTATTTTATATTGGTGTAAATAATGGTGGCGTATGGAAGACCAATGATTATGGCCGCACCTGGAACCCCATCTTCGATAAAATGCCTACGGGTTCGGTGGGTGATATTGCTGTATCTGAATCCAATCCCAATGTAATATATGTGGGTTGTGGTGAAGGTATCCAGCGGCCGGATCTTTCCATCGGGGATGGTGTGTACAAATCAACCGATGCGGGTAAGACCTGGAAAAATATGGGTCTGAAAGATGGCCAGCAGATCGGCGATATCATTATCGATCCTAAAAATGAGAACCGCATTTTTGTCGCAGTGTTAGGTCACCCTTACGGCCCCAATACAGAACGTGGCGTATACAGAAGTTTAGATGGTGGCAATAATTGGGAGCGTGTTTTATATAAAGATGAGAACACCGGTGCCATACAGGTAAGTTTTGATCCCAACAATGCAAATATTTTATATGCCGATATGTGGGCGGGAAGACAAGGCCCATGGGAGAATGGTGCCTGGAACGGAACCGAAAGCGGAATGTTCAAATCGACCGATGGTGGTAATACCTGGAAAAAACTTACCAAAGGATTGCCTACACCACAAGACGGCTTAGGCCGCATTGGTTTTTGCATTGCACCCAGTAACAGCAACCGTTTATATGCAACCGTTGATGCAGGCCCACGATTTGGCGGTGTGTACAGAAGTGATGACGCCGGTGAATCCTGGATCAATAT
>CBHRAM010000251.1:0-5566 GCA_966076165.1 uncultured Chitinophagaceae bacterium | reverse complement strand
CTGACTTAATGTTCCCATCATATTCGATCAGGAATTTTGAAAAACACATTAAATGGAAAAACGCTCTGTTGACCTGGTCGTAATGAGTGATCTCCACCTCGGTACGTATGGCTGTCATGCCACAGAAATTGTAAACTATCTCAAGAGTATTTCCCCGAGCATTTTAGTCCTGAATGGCGATATCATCGACGGCTGGCAATTCAGTAAAAGATATTTCCCGGTAAGCCATATGCAGGTGATCAAAGAGATCATGAACCTCCTCAGCAAAGGCACCCGTGTGATCTATATAACCGGCAACCATGATGAAATGATGCGTCGTTACAGCGATCTCTCTATTGGTAATTTTCAGTTAACAGATAAAGTTGTGATCGAGCTGGATGGCAAGATGACCTGGATCTTTCATGGGGATGTTTTTGATGCCACCACCAAGGGCAGTGCAAAATTACTGGCCAAATTAGGCGGGCATGGATATGATCTTTTGATCTTATTAAACAGGTTTATCAATGCCTGTTTAAAGTTATTTGGCCGCGAGAAAATGAGTTTAAGCAAGAAAGTAAAGAATGGCGTAAAAAAAGCGGTTTCCTGGATCGGCAATTTTGAACAGACTGCAGCTGAATTGGCCATCGGAAAGAAATATGATTATGTGATCTGCGGACATATTCACCAACCACAAAAAAGGGTCATCGAAACAAAAGAGGGAAAAGTAGTGTATATGAACAGTGGCGACTGGATCGAGAACCTCACCTCACTCGAATACCAAAACAAGGAATGGAAGATCTTTCATTATGCAGAAAAAGATTTTACTACACCATCCGAGAGTGAAAGGATCTTACAAAAACGCAGGCCCAAACTGGATGTAGTAACAGACGAAGTATCCTTTTTTCTAAACTCCTTATCTCTTCAGGTATGAAAATATTTTATGCCGTTCAGGCAACCGGTAATGGGCATATAGCCAGGGCAATGGAACTGGTACCACATCTGCAGCAATACGGAGAGGTAGATGTTTTTTTAAGTGGCAGCAACAGTAATTTGCCGGTATCCTTACCCGTTAAATATAAGAGCAATGGTGTTAGCCTGTTTTATGGCAATCGTGGCGGGTTGGATTATTTAAAAATGCTGAAAAATCTTTCTCCTATTAAAACCCTGGTTACTGCCAGGGATCTGCCGGTAGAGAAATACGATATCGTTCTTAACGATTTTGAATGTATCACTTCCCTGGCCTGTAAGTTTAAGAATATCCCATCCATCAATTTTGGGCACCAGGCGAGTTTTATGAGTGATCATACGCCGAGGCCCGCAAAGAAAGAACTGATCGGCGAATGCATCCTAAAGAACTATGCAACTGCCAGCAAATATATCGGCCTGCATTTTGAGCAATATGACAATTTTATTTACTCTCCGATCATCAAAGAGAAGATCCTGCAGGCAGATCCCAAAGATCTCGGGCATATTACTGTTTATCTTTCTCATTACAGTGATGAATTTGTTATTGCCAAACTGAAGAAGATCCCCGATCTGCCATTTGAACTTTTTAGTAAAAAAGTTAGGGCCAAAACTGTAAATGGCAATATCACTTTACTACCCATTGATAACGATGCGTTCGTAAAAAGCATGGTTCATGCTACGGGGGTGATCACCGGTGCGGGATTTGAAACACCGGCAGAAGCACTGGTACTGGGTAAGAAACTGATGTGCCTTCCCATTAAAGGCCAATATGAGCAATTGTGTAATGCCGCAGCCTTGCAGAAATTCAATGTTCCTATCCTCAATACGATCGACGATAATTTTACCCATGAAGTAAACAACTGGATGAGTGCGGGAGCTGCTTCAAAACTGGTAATTTCAGATTCAACAGAAAGCATTGTTTCAAAAGTGATCGAAACAGGCTTATCTATCCGCAAAGAATCCTACATTCATGATTATACGTATTCCGGCTACCCTTCTCTAAACTATGAATAGTTGATCACCGACAGTAACATACACGCAGAAGATTTTGGAGATCAATTTCTTTGGGGCGTAGCTATGGCGGCCGCCCAAAACGAAGGTGCACATACGATAGGCGGCAGGGGGCCTTCTATCTGGGATAATTTTTCAAAAGGACAGGGTAAAATAAAAAATGGCGATAAACCCTATGAATCCTGCGATTTCTATCATCGTTACAAAGATGACCTGTTATTGGTAAAAGTGCTGGGGTTTAAGGTATTCCGGTTCTCTATCTCCTGGAGCAGGATCATACCGGATGGAACCGGAAGCCTTAACAAAGAAGGGATCGCTTTTTACCATAGACTGATTGATGAGTGTTTGAAACTAGGACTCATCCCCTACATTACTTTATACCATTGGGATCTGCCTGCGGCGCTGGAAAAAGAAGGTGGCTGGACCTCCCATAAAATTGTAAAATGGTTTAGCCGTTTTGTAACGGTTTGTGCGGATGAATATGGCGATAAGGTTAAGAACTGGATCATTTTAAATGAACCCATGGGTTTTACCTCACTGGGATACATGCTTGGCAAACATGCACCCGGCAAGATCGGGTTATCGAATTTTCTACCGGCAGTTCATCATGCTGTGATGGCGCAGGCAGAAGGGGGCAGGATCATCAGAACCCTGGTAAGTAATGCCAATATCGGAACCGCTTTATCCTGCAGTGAGGTGATGCCTTATAGTTTAGATTCAAAAGATGTGGAAGCTGCTAACAGGGTAGACATATTAATGAACAGGCTCTTTATAGAGCCCATACTAGGAAAGGGTTACCCGGATGATAAATTTGTATTGATGGAGAAACTGCATATCCATAATAAAGCCTGGAAATACACAAGGCAGATGCAGTTTGATTTTGACTTTATTGGTTTGCAGAATTATTTTCCGGTAACCGTAAAGCATAGTGCAGTTATGCCCATTCTTCAGGCATCGGAGGTGAAAGCTGTTAAGAGAAAAGTTCCTTACACTGCTATGGGCTGGGAGATCAATGCGGATAGTTTTTACCGGATGATCAAACGGTTTTCTGAATATGAAGGTGTAAAAAATATCATGATCACAGAAAGTGGTGCATTCTTCAAAGACAAACTGGTGAATGGTGTTGTGAATGACATAGAAAGAATCGATTATTTTCAAAAATATCTCACGGCGTTATTAAAAGCGAAGCAGGAAGGACTTCCCGTGAATGGCTATTTTGCCTGGACCTTAACAGATAATTTCGAATGGTCGGAAGGATACCATGCCAAATTTGGCTTGGTGCATGTTGATTTTAAAACCCAGTTAAGAACGGTTAAGCAATCCGGACATTGGTTCAGGGAGTTTTTGTCATAAAAAGAAAGGGTCCTGAATAAATTATTCAGGACCCTTTCTTTTCGAAATAAGCTGGTGGCCTCGCCGGGAATCGAACCTGGATCTGGAGCTTCGGAAACTCTTATACTATCCATTGTACTACAAGGCCGGAAATCTAAGGCTGCAAATGTAATAGAAAGCTGCGAATTTATCTACCTGCCCATTTCCTGCAGGGCAGCGGGCAGGAAAATAGCGGTTGGCACACTTCTCATGATCTGAAGGTCTTCTATAAACGTAGTTTCATTATCCAGGAACCGGAGAACCCTTTGCGGCGGATTATGCCGGAAGATGCGGGAAAAGATCTCATCCCCGTTCATTTTATGCTTACACAATACATTCAGGAGTACACTATCATAGAGATGGAATTTTTTATCCTTCCTGGTTCTTTCCAATGAAACGCCCCCCTCATTTTTCAAGGCTTGTACAATTTGTGCTGTCCGCTTTTGAATAAACCGGAAAGCATAGCCGCTGCTTCCTTTGGCCTGTCCGCCGGCAATACCGGTATACACGATCCTTCCCTCCTGCAATGGAAACACCTGATTGGTCATGGGTATCACACCAAATTCCTGATGAGTGATCCTATATTCCTTAATACCCAGATCAACTGAAATGTATTGCCGCAATGCTTCCTCATACGTTTCCTGAGGCAATAGTTCTTTCGTAAATAAAGTATATTCCACCAATGCCCTTGTGGGTGAAGTTGGCATTACATACATAAAAGTTGTACCATGCTCCTGGCTCACCCGGAAGTCCATGAATGTGGCTTTGGAAGCATCGAAGCAGGGAGCAGCCGTTTCAATTACCCAGCCTTTGAAATGCTGGAGTAATAAGTAATTACCCCGCATACCCCTTCGGTCCCCTAAAGGGGAAACTATACTGCTGTTGAAGAGTATACTGTTGAAGACGTAATCAGCAGTGTACTTATTTGTAATTGTTTCTACTATGGCTTTGCTGTCTATGTTTTTTAGGGATTGGATGGATTCATATTTCCATTCAATGTTTGGATGTTTACTGCTTTCTTCTTTTACAAATGTGTACAGGTCGATGCCTTGTATCATTTTGTATTGATAAGGAGAGATATTGAGTATCTCTGAATAATTGAGGGATAAAAATTCAATACGCTCCCATCTGTGATGAACTATGGGTTCGAAGATATCAGGTTCTTTTTCCCAGAAGCACCAGGTGCGGTCGTTCTGTGTTTTGGGGGATTGGTCAATAACCAGTATTTTTTTATCACTAAAGAAAGGTTCATGCATCATCCGCATCAGCAGGCTGGAACCTGCCAGTCCGGCACCGGTGATGATATAGTGGTAATGATCGGGCAATGATGTATGTGACTGGTGAATAGTGAATGGTGAATATATCACTAACCCGCCGTTGTTGATCTACCGACCAACAACAAACTTAGTTTGTTGTATTCCCTTTTTGCAATGCTTCTTCCTTCCGCACCTTATCCCAGTATTTTTTTGCCACCAGCAGCATCCCAAAACTCTCACCTTCCTGTTTATCCAAATGTTTATGGTGCATTTTATGTGCCCATCGGATGGCTTTGATATAACGGTTATTGCTGCGGGTGAATAATTTGAAACGTTGATGGATGATGATCTCGTGCACTAAAAAATAGGCAAACCCATACATGGCAATTCCCGCACCAATACTCACCACCCAATATACCTGGTTCATGCTGCCCAGCATAATACATAACCAGCTGGGTATGGCAAAGATCACAAAGAAGGCATCATTCTTTTCGAAAAAACCGGGGCCTTTCTGGTGATGGTCCTTATGCAGGTACCACAAAAACCCATGCATCACAAAACGATGCGTAAGCCAGGTGATGCCCTCCATGACGATAAAAGTGGCCAGTGCAATGAGGATATATATCATATTATAAATACGTTCTTAATGCCAGAAAAAACAATGCCTGAATGATAAACAAATGTACAGCGAAATGGTTCTGCTTATCAAAAGAGAGCCGGCGGAAAACAGCCAGCAATCCGGCACTGATCAGGAACCAGCAGGCATAATTATACAAAGGCACTTCACTGTTCTTCCATTGCCAGAACCCGAGTTTCATGGCTACGGGTTCCATGATCCAGTCGAAGAAAGCAGCCAGTAAAGCCCCATCAATAATAATCGACAAAGTAGCCAGTGCAGGCGGCAAGCCTCGTCCATCTTCTTCAAATTTTTGTTTAAACCATGCCTGTGTCTTTACCATGATGGCCCCACTGCAAAAAACCAC
>CBHRAM010000250.1:0-5576 GCA_966076165.1 uncultured Chitinophagaceae bacterium | reverse complement strand
CTATATTTGCCCCTCTAAAATTTAGCTTACGTGGCAACCAAATTTTCAAAGGAAACCTACCTGTACTGGTATGAACTGATGCAGCTGATACGCCAGTTCGAGTTAAAGTCTGAAGAAATGTATAAAATGGCGGGCAAGATCCGTGGATTCTTCCACGCGTATATTGGCCAGGAAGCCATTGCTGCGGGATGTATGACCGCGACTTCACCCGACGATCCCTTTATCACCGCTTATCGCGATCATGGTTTAGGATTGGCCAAGGGTATGTCGCCCAACTCCTGTATGGCTGAGTTATACGGAAAAGCTACCGGTTGTTCGAAAGGAAAAGGTGGCAGTATGCACTTTTTCAGTGTGGAACACAGGTTTTATGGTGGTCATGGTATCGTAGGTGCCCAGATAGGTACCGGTACCGGACTGGCTTTTGCTGAGAAATACAAAGGCACACAAAATGTGGTTCTTTGCTTTTTTGGGGATGGTGCGGCTCGTCAGGGGATCTTACATGAGAGCTTTAATCTGGCCATGTTGTGGAAATTACCTGTAATTTTTATTTGTGAGAACAATAACTACGCAATGGGAACCTCTATTGAGCGTACCAGTAATGTGGTGGATATCTATAAACTGGCCGATGCCTATGATATGCCTGCTGATAAAGTAGATGGCATGACACCGGAAAACGTACACGAAAGTGTGGCACGTGCCGTAAAAAGAGCCCGCGAAGGCGATGGTCCTACCCTCCTGGAATTAAAAACATACCGTTATAAAGGCCACTCAATCTCCGATCCGCAGAAATACCGTTCCAAGGAAGAAGTGGATGAATATAAAGACCAGGATCCGATTGGAAAAGTGCGTACAACCATTTTAACCAATGGCTTTGCGAAAGAAGAAGACCTGCAGGCGATCGATGCACGCATCAATGCCGTGGTGGAAGAAAGCGTGAAATTTGCCGAAGAAAGCCCATGGCCTAACGACGATGAATTGCTGAAAGATGTGTATGTAGATGACAACTATGTTTTTGATGTTGATTAATCCCTTTTTTAAATCTGAATTTTAAAATAACAGTATGACAGAAACAAATGAGACCCTGGTTAAGATGCAGGGATTTTGGGGAAGGTTTCAAAAACCGGTAACCATTGCCCTGGTCGTGATCGTTCTGGGTGTTGGTGGATGGTATGGTTACACAGAATATATCGTTAAACCCAAAGAAGAGAAAGCTTCAGATGCTTTATTTAAAGCACAGCAATATTTCAGTATGGATTCTTCTAACCTGGTATTGAACGGCGACGGACAAAGCAAAGGTGTATTGTATGTAATGAAAAATTTCAGTGGTACCAAAGCTGCTAACCTCTGCGCTTACTATGCGGGTGTTAGTTACCTGAAACTCGGCGATTTTAACAACGCAGTTAAATACCTGAAAGATTTTTCAACAGATGCCAAACAGATCCAGTTACTGGCGTATGGCTGTCTGGGTGATGCTTATTCAGAACTGAATAACAAAGAAGAAGCTATCGCTAATTATAAAAAAGCCGCTTCTACCTTTGAGCAGGATGAGAACAATTCAGCTGAGTATTTATTCCGTGCAGGTTTATTGCAGGAAACTACCGGCAAAACCAAGGAAGCGATCGATACTTACAAAGAACTGAAAGAGAAATTTCCAAAAACAGATAAAGGCTTCCAGGCTGATAAATATATCAACCGCTTAAGCCTTGAAAAAAACTAGTATGTAACCCAATGGCTACAAAAGGCAATACAACAGTCAACAAAGGCATCCCTCTTATCAAGGATGCCTTTGTTGTGATTGTGAAGACCGAATGGAATGCACACATCATCAATAAACTGGAAGCAGGTGTAAAGAAGGTCTTCAAGACGCAGAATATCCGCAGCAAAACGATCACCGTGCCCGGTGCCTTTGAAATTCCATTTGCTGTAAAGAACCACTATACATATTGCAAGGAATTACCCGATGCCTATATCACATTGGGCACCGTGATACGGGGCGATACACCACATTTTGATTATGTATGCAAAGCCATTACTGATGGTGTGCTGCAATTGAACCTGTCGCTTGATGCACCGGTGATCTTTGGTGTATTAACGGTCGACAATGAACAACAGGCCATCGAACGCATTGGTGGCAAACACGGTCATAAAGGTGAAGAAGCTGCCGTGACTGCCATAAAAATGATAGCTTTAAACAGGAAATTAAAATAGGCTAACCCATAGTTCTGTTACCATGAATGTACAAATCTTCATCCCCTGCTTTGTAGATCAGCTATACCCCGGTGTAGGTTTTAATATGGTGAAAGTATTAGAGAAAGCGGGTTGCACGGTTAGTTATAACCCACAACAGACCTGTTGCGGGCAGCCCGCATTCAATGCGGGTTTCTGGGGCGAAGCAAAAGAAGTGTGCAGTAAATTCCTGGGAGATTTTTCCGGTTCCGATTATATAGTGGCCCCAAGCGCCAGCTGTGTTGGCTTTGTTAGAAATTATTACACAAAACTATTTGAGAATTCTCCCGAATCGGCCCTCGCTAAAAAAACAGCAGAGCGGATATTTGAGTTTTCTGAGTTCCTGGTACATATTCTGAAAGTGGATGATTTTGGTGCCACTTTCAATGGCAAAGCTACCTATCATGACAGCTGCGCCGGCTTGCGTGAGTGTAAGATCAAAGCTGAGCCTCGTCAATTACTGAGTAAGGTAAAAGGGCTGGAATTAATTGAAATGAATGATGTAGAAACCTGTTGCGGTTTCGGTGGCACATTTGCCGTAAAATTCGAACCCATCAGTGTTGCCATGGGCGACCAGAAAGTAACCAATGCCGCCGCCACCGGCGCAGAATATATCATCAGCACAGATATGAGTTGTCTGATGCATATTGATGGATGCAATAAGAATAAGGGAGCAGGGTTGAAGGCATTGCACTTGGCTGATGTTCTGGCTAATTTTTAATTAATAATTAAAAATTAGAAATTAAAAATTACGGCTGGAATTTGTTTGCAGTCTTCTTAATTTAGCTATCCTTCTATCAACAAATCAATTTTTAATTCTTAATTATTAATTTTTAATTACAATGAACTACTGGTTGATCAAATCCGAGCCCTCCGTTTACAGTTGGGATCAGTTTGTGGAAGAAGGCGGAACCTTCTGGAATGGTGTTCGTAATTATGCGGCACGTAATAATCTCCGCTCGATGAAGAAAGGGGATCTGGCATTCTGGTATCATAGTAATGAAGGAATGGAGATCGTGGGTATTGCCAAAGTAGTGAAGGAGTCTTACCAGGATCCTACTACACCTGATCCTGCCTGGCTGGTGGTGGATTTTAAACCATTAAAGAAATTAAAGAAGCCCGTTAGCCTCGCACAGATGAAAGCTGACAAGCGTTTGGCTGATATGGATCTGGTGAGATTGGGCAGATTATCCGTTGGGGCCGTGAAAGAAGCCGAATGGAAGATTGTGATGGAGATGGCGGAGACGAAACTATGATAGAACGGATATTTTGATAGTCTACGATATTTAAAAACGGAATACTTTGTATTCCGTTTTTTTTATTTACGCTTACTGCTTCGATAGTTGATTATATCATAACGCTTATTAATTTTAGGAAATGGAAAAGAAAAAGCTTGTCATACTTACCGGTGCCGGTATCAGTGCAGAAAGTGGTTTAAAAACTTTCCGAGACAGTGATGGTTTGTGGGAAGGGTATGATGTTTATGAAGTGGCCACGCCCCGTGGCTGGGCCAAAGACCCAAAGCTGGTGCTTGACTTTTACAATATGCGCAGGCGCGATGTGGCCCGGGCAAAACCAAATGCAGCACATATCGGACTGGCAGAGTTAGAGAAAGATTTTGAAGTAACCATCATCACACAGAATATTGATGACCTGCATGAACGTGGTGGCAGTACGAACGTGGTGCATTTACATGGGGAGATCTTTAAGATGAGGGATGCAACTGCAATGGGGTATGATGATTCGATGATCTATGATATCAGAGGCGATATTCATTTGGGAGATATGGCACCCGGAGGCGGGCAATTAAGGCCGCATATTGTTTGGTTTGAAGAACCTGTACCCATGATTGAGATAGCTGCTGATATTGCAGCTATGGCCGATATATTTGTAGTGATCGGGACTTCACTGGCAGTATACCCAGCTGCAGGATTACTTAATTGTGCACCTGCGGGTATTCCTAAGTTTATTATTGATAAGAAGATCCCCCAGACAAGATCTGTAGATAATCTATCTGCGATCGAAGCTACGGCTTCTGAAGGAGTAGCGATCCTGAAAGAAAGATTGAAACTTTTGGAAAGTTGAAAACTTTCCAAAAGTTATTTAAAGAAGATATAGGCAATCCCTATCGCAGCAATCACACCTAACAGATCTGCCAGCATACCTGCCCAGATCGCATACCTTACTTTTTTAATACCCACACTTCCAAAATAGAGTGCTACAATATAAAAAGTAGTATCGGCACTTCCCTGGAAAGTAGAAGCCAGGTTACCGATAAAACTATCGGCCCCATGTGTTTTAAATACATCCAGCATCAACCCCCTCGCTCCTCCCCCGCTGAACGGACGCATAATGGCTACGGGTAAGGCTGGAACAAATTCGCCATTCAACCCCATACTGGTAAAGCACCAGGTGATACCGTTGATAATGGCTTCCATCGCACCACTATCGCGGAAAACCCTGATAGCAACCAAAAGCCCTACCAGATAAGGTATCACTTTTACAATCACATCCCATCCTTGTTTGGCTCCTTCGATAAAAGCTTCAAATACATTGATCTTTTTTACAAAACCGCCAATGATAAATGAACAGATGATCAGGAATAATATGGTATTACCCAATACATTACTAAAGGTTTCTTTCGTAAACAAGCTGGGTACCGGCACATTCTTCTGCGATGGTAAACTATTAATGTACCATGCAAATAAACAGATGCCCGTTATAATCCCCCCCAACCATAATATCAATACTTTATCAAAACGTAACCGCTGATAAATACCTGTAATGATGATACTGGCAACTGTTGCAATGGTAGTTGCCAGCATTAAGGGTACAAACACACTGGTAGGATTGGTACTGCCACCACTAACCCGATAAGCAATAATGGAAAGGGGTATCAAAGTCAACCCACTCGTATGCAGCACCAGGAACATGATCTGTGAGTTACTGGCTGTATCTTTCGAAGGATTTAATGTCTGCAGACTTTCCATCGCTTTTAAACCAAAAGGTGTGGCTGCATTATCCAGCCCCAGCATATTGGCACTGAAGTTCATCACCATCTGTCCCATGGCCGGATGTTTATCCGGAACCTCCGGGAATAGTCTTTTCATAAATGGATTCAGGATCCTTGAAAGGAAATTTACAGCACCCGCCTTCTCTCCTATATTCATCAATCCCATAAAAAAACTCATGGCCCCTATCAAAGGCAGGCCAATATCAAGTACGGATGATTTAGACGCATCAAAAATACCTTCCACCAGTTTTTTGAAGATCTCATAGTCATGAAAAACGATCAGCCGGAAAAGAGCGATCACGAGACCAATGACGAAGAATACGATCCAGACGTAGTT
>CBHRAM010000249.1:0-5589 GCA_966076165.1 uncultured Chitinophagaceae bacterium | reverse complement strand
CTGCCACCCATGGCATCTATTTTTTCTACCAGTTCCCAGGCTTTCTGTTCCACTTCGTTGGTGAGTGATTCTACAAAATAACTTCCTGCCAGTGGGTCAACCGTATCCGGCGCGCCACTTTCAAACGCTACAATTTGCTGCGTACGTAATGCGATACGTGCGGCTTCTTCTGTGGGTAAACTGAGTGCTTCATCATAACCATTGGTATGCAGACTTTGTGTGCCGCCCAATACCGCTGCCAGTGTTTGAATCGTTACGCGTGAAATATTATTGAGTGGCTGTTGTGCCGTTAAAGTGGCGCCGCCTGTTTGTGTATGAAACCGGAGCATCAATGCTTTTTCATCGGTGGCACCGAGATCTTTCATCATTTTTGCCCACATCCTTCTCGCAGCACGGAATTTGGCTACTTCTTCAAACAGGTTATTATGTGCATTGAAGAAAAAGGAGAGGCGTTTGCCAAATACATTGATGTCTAATCCCTTGGCCAATGCCGCCTGTACATAGGCTTTACCATTGCTGAGTGTAAACGCAATTTCCTGAACTGCCGTACTGCCGGCTTCGCGGATATGGTAACCTGAAATAGAGATGGTGTTCCATTTAGGTAATTCCTTACTGCACCATTCAAAAATATCAGTGATGATCCGCATGGATGGCTTAGGCGGATAGATATAGGTGCCGCGTGCTGCGTATTCTTTTAAAATATCATTCTGTATGGTGCCGGTGATCTTTTTGAGATCGGCACCCTGTTTTTTAGCGAGGGCCACATAAAATGCCAGTAAAATAAAACCGGTTGCATTGATGGTCATGGAAGTACTGACTTCTTCCAGTTTGATGTCCCTAAACAACAGTTCCATGTCTTCGATGCTGTCGATGGCCACACCTACTTTACCTACTTCACCTTCTGCCAATGCATGATCACTGTCGTACCCGATCTGTGTGGGCAGATCGAATGCCACACTCAATCCCATTACACCTTGTGATAATAAATAATGGTATCGTTTATTACTTTCTTCTGCGGTGGAAAACCCGGCGTATTGCCGCATGGTCCAGAGTTTGCCACGGTACATATCGGGTTGAACGCCTCTAGTGTAGGGGAACTCACCGGGGAGATCGGTTTGTGGTTTGTTGTCTGTAGTCTGTGGTTGGTCGGCGGCGGTATACAACCGTTTAATTTCGATGCCGCTATCGGTAAAAATTTTCTTCTCGCTCATACAGCCTTTGTTTAAGTTAAACCACCAATAAACTAATAAACCAGTAAACCAATAAACTGCTACAAAAGTTTCTTTGCTTCAAAACTCAATGCCTCACTTACCAGTTCATGTAAATTGGCATTTGTATCCTGCATCAGATTTTCCAGGATGGCTCTTTGCAGATCAAGGGCGCCGGCGTTTGCGGGTAATGAAGCGGTTACCTGGTTGATGATCAGCAGGTTTTTCTCCTTCAGGTTTTTTACGGCATTCCATGCATCCGGTGCGATATAGATCTGCTGGGTGATATTGTAATCAAATTCATCCCGGATATTTCTTGTTAACACCAATTGCATATCTCTTGCAGATAACCCATCATGAGGTGTACGGCTGATCAGGTTAGGGATAGCGATCCGGTCAACCAATAAGATCAACCTTTCATATGCCTGCAGTTGCAGCGTATTGGAGCTGCTATTAACCGGCTTCTCTGCTATTTCCGGCTTGGGTTTGTCCAGAAAGAAATAAACCAATACTGCGGCTATCGCAATGGCGATCAGGATGATATAAATGGTCTGGTTATCGAACATGGATCAGTTTTGGCAAAAATAAGGCAAAACGAAGGGGAGTTTGGGGTTTGGGGTCTAAAGTTTGGCGTTTGATACAGGACTGAAATTTCCGGTATCGAAAACAGGGTAAGCTCTATAAATGGGGAATAGTTGTAAATTTGCACATACAAATGAAGATTATGGGAACCATGACAGCTACTACACCGGTTACATTAACAGAAGGCGCGATTAATGAGATCAAACGTTTGATGGGTGAGGAAGGATTTGATACTACCCAACGTTTACGCGTTGGCGTAAAAGGGGGAGGTTGTAGCGGTATGACCTATGTGTTGGGTTTTGACAAGCCGGAAGCAGAAGATGAAAGTTTTGAGATAGAGGGCATTCAATGTGTCATGAACAAAAGTCACCAGTTATATTTATTCGGTATGGAAGTGGACTGGCAGGGTGGATTGAACAGCCGCGGGTTTACTTTCAGCAATCCGAATGCGAGTAAGACTTGCGGGTGCGGAACATCGTTTGCGGTGTGATACCCCCCAGCCCCCTGAAGGGGGAGTTAAGATATTGGCCACACTTATTGTGTGGCTTTTTTTTGCGTCATTGCGAGGAGGAACGACGACCACGTCCGCCGCAGCGATAGCGAAGGAGGAAGCATCTGAGCTTCGCATTGAGATCGAATGAGTCTACGTAAGATTTACGATTGTCTTGACCGCCTCACTAGCGCTGGAATACTAAACTTTGTAACACAGATTGCTTCGTTCCTCGCAATGACGGCTAGAACTCAGCATGTAAGCGTAACGCAACAATATGCACCGGCCCGCGGTCTTTGTTGTAGCCGGGGTTGGTTACCAGTTGATAATCGGGACTCAGGAAAACCTGTTTAGACATATGGATGGAATAATAAGCTTCCAGGATCTGCTCGCTTCCATAATTTATTTTTCCATCACCAATTAAAAAGCCATACCCACCTTTTGAGAGATAGGTCCTATGATCTGTTGAAAGCCCATTGCTTACATAAGCGATCGCTAATTTGTCTTTCTTTCTTTTCCATAGCTCTCCATCAAACTGCAGGCCGGTGGTAAAACTTCTGTCTATTTCGGTAAAGGCCCATGTCTCGTTCTTACCATCGTTCCAACTGGTTTTCATAAAATGATGTACCGGGCCAAAATGGTTATCAATACTGAAATAATAGCCCCATTTGGTTCTTCCATATAAACGGCTATCGGTAATATCAGGAGGATTGGCTCCCGCAGATTGGATGGATTGCTGGTAATTTCCCATCCTTGCTTTATTCAGAAAGATACCTGTATGTAAAGTGCTGAAATGTGTTTCATTCTTTTGAAACAGGTGTGTTTTCTCCAGTTCCCAAACTAAGCCCATGGCTTTGCCATATTTGAACTGCAGTTCTGGTCCATTGGCTTCTATTGGAACAGTTGTGATGGCGGTTCTCAATGCCCAGTCGTGATAAACAGCCTGTATCACGGCTCCCATGGTATAACCACGGGTATTGGCGGGGTAGTCCCAGGCTCCATTGCCCATCAGGCTCCAGTTCATGAATTGAGTACGGGGGTCGTGACTGATCTGTGAATCATCAAAGAAATCCGTCAGGGAAAATTTACCCACGATCACTGACAGGTAATCTTTATGGGTGGTTTCCCCGATCTGGTTCAGGTCTTCTTCTACAAATTCTTTTCGTTTGCTTAAGGCAAATCTTTGTTCAATATATAACCGTGCAATAAAGGGTTTGGGTTTGGGGTCACCCACCCGGTACACTTCTCCATTGGGAAAACCGGCAATACCTAATGTTTTGCTCAACCCTTTACCACCTGCGGCTTCGGGGTTGAATACGAGATAAGTGTTCTTAAAGGGTTTGTAAGCGAGAAAGGCTGTGGCGGAGATGGAAGCACGTGCCGGTTCGGCTGGCAGCAGGCTGTTATCTCCACTATACGGTGAACTGAAATCAAAATGATATTGCGGGATAAAAGTGGTTTGCCAGTGAAGCGAATATTTCTTTGCAGAATTATGGCTGCTGTCTTTTTGCGCTTTTGCATCAATGCCTAAGAATACCAATAGGGTTAGTGCTGCTATCTTCATTTTGTTATTCGAATGTTGAAGGGTCTGCAAAAATAGACGGCACTTTTAAAGTGCCGTCTATTATTTTAACATCATTGTTTCAAAAATTATACTGCCCCCATCTTCTTCAGCAGTTTCATATTCTCTCTTTTGTGGATGAATTTGTGCACCAGGCTGTAGATCACCGGTAAGATCAACAGGGTAAGAATGGTTGATGTGATCAAGCCACCGATCACCACAATGGCAAGCGGTTTTTGTGTTTCGCTGCCAATACCGGTGCTGACGGCTGCAGGTAAAAGTCCGATAGCAGCCATCAGGGCGGTCATCACTACGGGACGAACACGCGAGATCACTCCTTCGTATACTGCTTCTTCCAGAGGCATTTTTGCAGCAAGGTTCTTTCGGAACACACTGATCAGGATCACACCATTCTGTATACACACACCAAACAGGGCAATGAAACCGATACCGGCACTGATACTGAAATTCATACCGGTAACATGCAAGGCCAGGATACCGCCGATCAATGCAAAAGGCACATTGAGGATGGTGAGTGTGGCATCTTTTACATTACCGAATGTGATGAAGAGAATGATAAAGATCACGAGTAAACAAGCCGGCACTACATTAGCCAGTGTTTTGGATGCACGGATCTGGTTCTCAAATTCACCGTTCCATGTATTGGTGTAATTTTTCGGAAGCTTTACAACACGGTTTACTTTTTCCTGTGCTTCTGCAATGGTGCTGCCCAGGTCTCTTTCGCGGATAGAGAATTTTACGGCGATATAGCGTTGGTTATTATCCCTGTAAATAAATGCCGGGCCGGTATTGGAATGAAATACACAGATCTCTTTTAAAGGGATCTTGGCACCATCATTACCGGGTACCATCAGGTTCTCGATCTTTTTCTGGTCGTCCCTGAATTCTTTCTGATAACGGATCCTCACATCAAACCTTCTTTCTCCTTCATACAAAATGGTTGCGGCTTTACCACCAATGGCCATTTCTATCACTGCCTGTGCATCGGCCATATTTACTCCGTACAGGGCCATTTTATTCTGGTCGAGTTCGATCCGGAATTCCGGTTGGCCCAGGTTACGCAGGATCCCGAGGTCTTCAATACCTCTTACGGTTTCCAATTGTTTCAAAGTGGCTTTGGCCAATGAATCGAGTATAGTGAAATCGGGGCCGAAGATCTTAACGGCTAATGCGGCGTTAACACCGGCTACGGCTTCTTCCACATTATCACGGATCGGTTGCGAGTAGTTGAGTACAATACCGGGCAGTTTTCTTAACTGTGTATCCATCTCTTCGATCAGCTTTTCTGAAGTAAGCCCTTTGCGCCATTCTTTCTTGGGCTTGAGGTCTACCTGGATCTGCACATTAAAAAATCCTTTTGGGTCCGTTCCATCATTGGTTCTTCCCACCTGCGATAAGCTCTGTTTCACTTCCGGAAAACGGGAGAGGATATCCACCATGGTATTACCGATAAAATTGGCTTCATTCAATGATACACTCATCGGTAATTCACTTTCAACCCATAATGCACCTTCATCCAATTGCGGTAAGAATTCTGTTCCGAGGAATTTTGCAGAGAAAAAGGAAAGTCCCATTACCACAATCGCAATCGCCAGGCTGGCTTTGGGTGCTTTGGCAATTACTTTATAAGAACGCGAGATCATTCCTTCAAAAAACAGTACGATAGGGTTGTGTTTCTCCCTTACATTTTTTCTTAAAAGGATGCTGGATAATGCGGGCACCAGTGT
>CBHRAM010000248.1:0-5649 GCA_966076165.1 uncultured Chitinophagaceae bacterium | reverse complement strand
TGGTAAATGGCATTTGGGACTCGGCGGAAAAACAGGCCCTGACTGGAATGGAGAAATACAATCCACTCCTAACGACCTGGGATTTGATTACTCATTTATCATACCCGCCACACCTGATCGTGTGCCTTGTGTGTATGTGGAGAACCGAAAAGTGGCGAACCTCGATCCCAAAGATCCTATCCGGGTAAGTTATGATGAACCCATTCTTAGTTTACCAACCGGGAAAGACCATCCGGAATTATTGCAAATGAAGTATTCACATGGGCATGACCAGACCATCATCAATCAAATCAGCCGTATCGGTTATATGAGTGGTGGCCGATCTGCCTGGTGGAATGATGCATTGATGGGCGACGAGATCACATCACGCTCGTTAGACTTCATCAGAAAAAACCGATCCCATCCTTTCTTTTTATATTTTGCCATACATGATATACATGTTCCGCGTGTACCGAATCCCCGATACGAAGGAAAAAGCGGCATGGGACCCAGAGGCGATGCATTATTAGAGCTGGATGATAATACAGGCAAGATATTGCATGTATTAGACAGCCTGAAACTTACGAATAACACGATCGTTATCTTCTCAAGTGATAACGGGCCGGTTTTAGATGATGGATATGTTGATGGTGCAGTAGAAAAACTAAACGGTCATACCCCTGCCGGTAATATGCGTGGAGGTAAGTACAGTAAATTTGATGGCGGAACACACTTGCCATTCCTGATCAGTTGGCCCGGAGTGATCCCTGCGCACAAGGTATCGGATGCATTGGTTTGCCAGATAGATCTTATGGCATCATTTGCGAGGTTAACCAAACAAACACTACCTGTTAATGCTGCGCCGGACAGCCAGGACCTGTTAGATGTACTATTGGGCAAATCCGTTACAGGAAGAAACAGTTTAGTTGTTCAGGGGATGAATGATGGGCTATCTATTATCAAAGAAGACTGGAAATATATTGCCCCTTCTAACGGAAGCACATTGATGAAAGATAAAAATATGGAAACCGGAAACAGTAAATTACCCCAGTTATATAATCTTAAAAAAGATATGGGTGAAACAAAAAACCTGGCATCCGAATATCCTGATAAACTGAAAGAGCTATCGTTATTACTGGATCAGATTCAGAAACCAAAGAACTGATTATCACATTTC
The DNA here is from genome assembly GCA_966076165.1 of uncultured Chitinophagaceae bacterium. Taxonomy (GTDB): domain Bacteria; phylum Bacteroidota; class Bacteroidia; order Chitinophagales; family Chitinophagaceae; genus Sediminibacterium. The sequence continues at coordinate 4,493 of CBHRAM010000248.1, read as the reverse complement.
TAGTACCTGATAATTCAATAAGATGAGAAAACAATACCTGTTGATCTGTATCCTGCCCCTGCTGGCATTATCTGCCAAAACAGCTTCTGCGCAGGTAAATATCCATGCCTCCAAAAAAGGCAGTCAACCCAATATTATTTTTTTTATCGTGGATGATATGGGCTGGGAAGACACATCTGTTCCATTTTACCAGGACACGACACCTCTTAATAAAAAATATCATACCCCAAATATGGAACGCCTGGCAGCCAAAGGCGTGCGGTTTACGCAGGCCTATGCCAATTGTGTTTGCACACCTTCAAGAGTAAGTATGCAGACTGGTATGAATGCCGCAAGGCACCGCGTTACCAACTGGACCAGCTTTACGGAAAACCATCCTTCTGATATCAAGTACCCGGGTATTACCCTGCCGGAATGGAATTACAATGGATTAAGTCCGGTACCTAATATTCCCAATACCGTTTATGCAACAACCTTGGCCCAGATACTTCAGCAGAATGGGTATTATACGATTCATGCGGGCAAGGCTCATTTTGCCTCCGATCCTACCGCAGGAGCTAATCCTAAAAACCTTGGCTTTGCTGTAAATATTGCAGGCTCTGCCGTTGGCGGCCCCAAGAGTTACCTGGGATCTGAAAATTTCGGGAATGCGGAGAAAGGAATATATACGCCCGGTGCCATACCCGGTTTAGAAAAATACCATGGAGAAAATATTTTTTTATCTGAAGCCATCACTCTGGAAGCAGAAAAGTATCTGGACACTGCCAGGGATCTGAAAAAACCTTTCTTCTTATATATGGCGCATTATGCAGTGCATGCACCCTACAAATCTGACGACAGATTTTATCCGCAATACATAAAAGAAGGGCTGGGTGATGAAGAAGCCAAGTATGCAGGTCTTCTACAGGGTATGGATAAAAGCCTGGGGGATCTATTGGATTATCTTGAAAAATATCATTTGACAGAGAATACGATCATCCTGTTTATGTCAGACAACGGAGGTTTGTCGTTGGTGCCACCCAGAGGCGGTAAACCTTTTACACATAATCTTCCGCTCAAATCAGGTAAGGGATCAGCCTATGAAGGTGGCGTAAGAGAACCCATGATGGTTTACTGGCCGGGTGTAACAAAACCCAACACAATCAATCACCAATATGTTATCATAGAAGACTTCTTCCCTACCATTCTGGATATGGCAGGTATTCATCAATATACTACGATACAAAAGACCGATGGGAAAAGTATGGTTCCTTTTTTAAGAAACGCGGCATTACAGGATACTTCGAGGGTTTTGTTATGGCATTATCCCAACAATTGGGAGGAAGGATACCAAAGAGCCAAAAATTATGGTATCAAGGCTGAAACAGAAGGAATGGGGCCGTATAGTGCTGTCAGAAAAGGCGATTGGAAATTGATTTATTTCTATGGCACGAATACGACTGAATTGTATAACCTGAAAAACGATATCGGCGAGCATTACAACCTGGCAACCCGCTATGTTTCCAAAGTACGGGAACTTGGCACAGTACTGATGCAGCAACTAAAAGCAGAAAACGCACAATTCCCTGTTAATGAACGTACGGGGGAAGTGATGTATCCTAAAATAGCTACCCCCCCTTTACATAATTAACTGTTTCGGATCAGGTTTTCGAAAATCTCTGACAGCTTTTAAAAGTCTCACAACCATGTGAGACTTTTAATTTTATAGTCAGTACAGCACCACATCTCTTATTGGTAATAAAAAGATTGGTAACATTCGCTAACTTTAAACACCTACAATCAAATCATATGAAACCCGGTATTACAATAGAATATTGCCCAAAATGTAACTGGCTGTTAAGGGCCGCTTATATGGCACAGGAAATATTGTCCACTTTTACAGATGATATTAAAAGCGTAACACTGGTACCCAGTGAAACAGGTGGCAGATTTACGATCAGTATAGATGAACAGGTTGTGTATGACAGAAAAGAATACGGCGGTTTTCCGGAGATCAAGGAACTGAAACAAAAAGTACGTGATGTGGTGCATCCCGGTAAAGACCTGGGGCATGCTGACAAACACTAAACCTATCCAGATGACAGGCTTATTACTTTGCGGCGGTAAAAGCAGCAGGATGGGCAGCGATAAAGGATTATTGACTGCTTCGGGCATTACCTGGGCAGAAGCCGGTTGCCGGAAACTGGATGCGGTGGTAGCTTCTGTTGTTATTTCTGTGAACAGTGATCAATTTGTATCGTATGCAGCGCATTTCAGTGAAAAGCAATTGATCGTTGATGATGAGCAATTACAAATTGGCGGGCCCTTGCGCGGACTCCTGAGTGCACATATACGCATGCCCGAAGAAGATCTTCTGCTATTTGCCTGCGATCTTCTGTTTATGGAGATCCCGGTATTTGAGGCATTGCTGCTGCAGCAAAAACGATCTACGGAGAAAGAAGCTTTTGTGTTTACACAAAACCAGGAAGCCGAACCCCTTTGCGGTATTTATACCGCCCGTGGATTGAGCAGGATATTGACTGCCTATCAAAACGGTAACCTGGGTAAACAAAGTATGAAACATATACTGGAACTATTAGACACATCAGAAACGGAACTTCCTGAACAATGGGTTTCCTGTTTTAAGAATATCAATACCCGGCATGATCTAAACAGCTAAGCCACTGATCAAATGCCGCTCCACAGCGATCAACTCTTTTTTTGGCGCTTCACATAGTGAGCAACAATACGTTTCAGGAAGACTGTCAAACTCCGTACCTGCGGGGACTTCAGCAGACATATCCCCTTCTGTTTCATCATACACTGTTAAGCAATGAGGACATTGATAGACCACTGTTGAGGTTTCTGTTTCCGGTTCCTCGGCAGGTGATGTAAAATCAATAATGGTTTCTTGGGTTTCTTCGCGCTGCAACTCATAGTAATACTTGCAAACAGAGACGAGATAAGTATCCAGGTGTTCCTTCTTTACGGCTTCTCTGAAAAGAATATAATGAGAAGAATTAGGATTGAAATTTTGTGTGTAATAAATATCATAACTATCCAGGGCAACTGATTTATTACGCACCATTCCAAAACGTCGCTCAATTAGAACAGATCCGAACAGCCTGGCTTTCTCTTGTGTCTTAATGGCAAAACACAGGCCAAATGTGCGTACATCTTCTTTATCAAACTGCCGGATGATATGGCGTTTGATGGAAAGGCCGTCATCATTATTATCTTCTACCTGCCAGCCCAGTTCGTTGGATGCATGGCGCACATTAATGCGGTATTTTCCCAAGATATAATCCCATACATCCCTGTCAGACCTTTCAATGCCTTTGATCACAATGGATTTCCAGGGGGTGGTATATAACTGGCCCACTTTGGTCTTCAAACAGGCATTGGCGATATCTTTTAAAAATCTGACAGGAAAGAATTCATCGCGCCGATAGATCCCCAGCCATGATTTGTTGCCGTAGTTATTAAACCCTTCATAATATGGTAATTGAAATTTAGGTAACTGTAAAGGTTGATCCGCCGGTTTCACAATTAAGGTAATGGCCTCGTTCACCAGCTTATGTAATGAAGGTCCATCTGCAACCGAATGTGTAATGATCAGCTCCTCCAGGTATTTTGATAAGCGGGGAATATCGTTTGTGTAAACAAGTTCCGGCCACTGGTATAATTCCTTCATTTTAGGAAAGCGGATAAACAGGTACCAAAAATGGCCAGACGGTGAAGCGATCCAGTTGATATGTCCCGTAAAAAATGGGGTGAAAGATTGATTGGCATCAGAGATATTGATCTTTAACCTGGGTGTGTAATCAAACAGATCGAAAATATCTTTATACACTCCTTCACGCAACCATGAATCCGGGGCAAAAATTCCTTCTGCCGCATAGGAACTGATCATATTGGGATATCGATGCGTGTTTACTTCATACGTAATACCGTGTTTTTGCAGAGAGGCTTCCAGCCTGTCGTGGTTCTTATTTCCGGTATTGATCAATAATTGCTGGCGAAGGCCGAAACGGACTTCTTCAATACCGGCTTCTTCTACTGCTTTCATGATATGCAACAGGTAACCGGGCGATATAATACCACCTGTGAAATTCACTGTAAATTGAAAAGCGTATCTCATAGTAAACCAAATTCTTTCATCGCGATGGGAAAATTTTTGTTCTCATGACCTGGCCTGCTCAGTTTCACCAGTACAAAACGCTGCAGATCGTTTAATTGGTTCCATTTACCTGCTTCCAGAGAAAAGTCAAGTGATTTCAGTTTTTGCTGTACCATTTCCGGAATACTGTTCTTTACTGCCCATGCGGGTTCTTTGTCTATTTCCATTTCCTGCGCCTCATGACTCATTCGGTAAAGGATCAGCGTTTTAACATACTGACGATAATCGGCTATCTCTTCTTCCGTTTCACAAGCATATTCTGCCATGTTTTGCTTCTCCTCATCATTCATGCTGCTCCATTCTTTCAGTTTCAGTTTAATACCGCAGGCATCGA
>CBHRAM010000247.1:0-5658 GCA_966076165.1 uncultured Chitinophagaceae bacterium | reverse complement strand
CTACACATCAATCTTCGCATATTTCGCATGACTCTCAATGAATTCGCGGCGCGGGGCCACATCATCACCCATCAGCATACTGAAGATACGGTCGGCTTCGGCGGCACTTTCAATGGTTACCTGTTTCAGGGTTCTGCGGGCCGGGTCCATGGTGGTTTCCCAGAGCTGGTCGGCATTCATTTCACCCAAACCTTTGTATCGCTGGGTGGTAACACTGTCGTCTTTTCCGCCACCGAGTTTGGTGATCCATAACCTTCTTTGCTCTTCGCTGTAAGCATATTCCTGGTCCTTTCCTTTTTTTACAAGGTATAAAGGTGGCTGGGCAATGTATACATACCCCTGCTCCACCATTTCCTTCATATAACGGAAAATAAAGGTCAATATCAGGGTAGCGATATGCGATCCATCTACGTCGGCATCGGTCATGATGATGAGCTTGTGGTAGCGCAATTTGGCCATATTTAAGGCTTTCGGATCATCCGGAGTACCTACGGTTACTCCCAAAGCCGTATACATATTGCGGATCTCCTCGTTTTCGTAGATCTTATGCTCCATCGCTTTCTCTACGTTCAGGATCTTACCACGTAAGGGCAGGATGGCCTGATAAGATCGGTCGCGGCCTTGTTTGGCAGTACCACCGGCCGAGTCTCCTTCCACCAGGTATAACTCACATTTTTCAGGGTCTCTTTCAGAACAATCGGCCAGTTTACCGGGTAAGCCCCCACCGCTTAATACGGTTTTACGCTGAACCATGTCACGTGCTTTTTTGGCAGCAACACGGGCCTGAGCGGCTAAAATGATCTTGGAGATCACATTCTTCGCTTCTTTGGGGTTCTCTTCCAGAAAAGCTTCCAATGCGCGGGAAACGGTGGTTTGAACGATACCGCTGACCTCACTGTTACCCAGTTTGGTCTTGGTTTGCCCTTCAAACTGCGGTTCGGGCACTTTTACAGAAATGATGGCACTCAACCCCTCACGGAAATCATCACCCTCAATGGTTACTTTAGCTTTCTCAAACAGGCCCTGTTTATCACCATAGGTTTTGAATACCCGGGTAAGTGCCTGGCGGAAACCGGTAACGTGTGTACCTCCTTCAATGGTATTGATATTATTTACGTAGGAGAAGATATGTTCTTTAAAATCGTCGTTATAGGTAAGCGCTACTTCTACCGCAATATTGGAGGCTTCATCATGTCCATCTACATACAATGGATTTGGAATAAGCGGGTTACGGTTGCCGTTCCTGTCCAGCATCTCCACAAATTCAACGATACCGCCTTCACTGTAGAAATTCTTTGAATAGGCGTTTCCGCTTTCATCAATATCGCGCAGATCGGTAAGGGTAATGCTGATGCGTTTGTTGAGGTAAGAAAGCTCGCGTAAACGGCCTTCCAGTATTTCTTTACGATAAACGGTTTCCTGAAAAATGGTGCTATCGGGCCAGAAACGAACCAGGGTGCCGGTTTTGGTGCTCTCACCAATTTCACGCACCGCATATTGCGGGATCCCGATCTTGTATTCCTGTTCAAATATTTTTCCTTCGCGGTGTACGGTTACATGCAGGGTGGTACTTAATGCATTTACACAACTCACCCCCACACCATGCAGACCACCCGAAACCTTATACGTGTCTTTATCAAATTTACCACCGGCATGCAGAACGGTCATTACGATCTCAAGGGCACTTTTCTTCTCCTTGGTATTGATGCCGGTCGGGATCCCCCTTCCGTCGTCCTGTACGCTGATCGAATTGTCTTCGTGAATGGTTACCGAGATGTTCTTACAATAGCCGGCAAGGGCCTCATCAATGGAGTTATCTACTACCTCATATACCAGGTGGTGAAGGCCTTTAATGCCGATATCACCGATGTACATGGCGGGCCTTTTCCGCACCGCTTCCAAACCTTCCAATACCTGTATACTGTCGGCGCCGTAATTCTTATTCTGGGCGTCGTTGCTTTGCTGTTGTTCTTCGCTCATAAATGCTTGTCAGTCCTGTGTTTTAAGTAAAAATCAGAAGTGGGCAAAGCTAATGAAAATAAAGGGTTTTTCAGGTTGAAAACAAAGCTATTTTTCCCCATTTCAGGGCCCGATGTGGATGCAGAAAATGACGCTCTAATGACATGTTGGGAAAGCCTTAACTTGCAAATTAGATGTTTATACATTAATTTTGTATTTCGATGGTACAGGTAATGGACATATTGAAAGTATCGCATCGTGGTGGCATAGAACCCAGCATGGACCTGTTGTTTGAAAAAAGCCAGAATATTCCCGGCTCTATTCAATACAATATCAAGCGTTACTATGCCCAGCATTCATGGGTGGCAGAAGACACCGGAATGATGGTGTATCATTACAATACCAAGAAACCTGCTGAGAACTACCTCGAACTGCGTTATTGCACCACCGGTAACCGTTACTGCGAAGAAAGAAGTTGTGCGCAATGCGGACAGTTACCTACCAATAATTGTAGCGGCAAACACCAGACCGTTGATGTATTTACTTTTCATTTCACGGCTACCTTCCTGCACCAGTTTGTGCATAATGTAAAACTGAATACGCATAAGGATGAAGTGCTGGCGTTTAAGCATCCCAATGCTTTTACCAAGATCTTCCCGGTTTGCCTGAAGAAAAGAAATGTGCTGGACGGATTATTGAACCACAGTTATTCCGGTGCCCTGGAGAATATTTTCGTGAACGCCAAAATTCATGAACTGTTATTGTACAGCCTGGAATGCCTGGTGGAAGAAAAAGGTGAGGGTTTCAGCTGCAAATTTCTCGCAGATGAAAGTGGAAGGGAAAGGATCTACCAGTCGAGAGAAATTTTACTGCAACATATCGGTGACCCGATCACCATTAAAGAACTCAGCCGTAAAGTGGCCATGAACGAATGTTACCTCAAAAAAGGTTTCAAAGAAGTTTTCGGCACCACCATATTTGATTTTTACCAGCAACAGCGGATGGAACACGCCAAATACCTTTTGTATGAAAAAGGGTTAAGTGTGACCGATGTGTCTGCCTTGCTTGGTTATTCCTCTATTTCGCATTTTTCTGCAGCGTTTAAGAAACATACGGGGTTGAAGCCGTGTGAACTGTTGAAGTAGTTCGCGTAGTTGAAGAAGTTAAAGAGGTTAAAAGGGTTAAAATAGTTTAAATGGGTAAGTAAGCATATAAAGCTTGCTTGCCCATTTCTTATTTTCAGAACTATCCCCTGATTTTACTAATTTAACCTCTTTAACTTTTTTAACTCTTTCAGCCTCTTTAACCCTTTTACCTATTTTTACCCTTCCTTTATAAAACACTCATATGAAAAAATATTTCACCATTATTTTACTGATAATATTATCCTCGTGCGGAAAGAATAAAGTAGATACCATCATTCACCATGCAACGGTTTATACAGTGGATTCCTCTTTCTCGGTAGCAGAAGCTATTGCTGTAAAAGATGGAATGATCGTTGCTGTGGGTAAGAATGATGAGATCCTTTCAAAATATACAGCTGCTGAAACTGTTGATGCCAAAGGGTCTGCTGTGTATCCGGGTTTTATTGATGCGCATGCGCATTTTGTGGGATATGGCAGCTCCTTGTTTCAGGTAGATCTGTTTGGTACTTCCTCATGGGAAGAAGCGCTGGAAAGAGTGAAAGCATTTGCTGAGAAACATCCTGATCTGCCATGGATACAGGGGCGTGGATGGGACCAGAACCGCTGGCCTGGAAAAACTTACCCGAGCAATGAAAAACTGAACCAGCTTTTCCCTGATAAACCGGTGATCCTGAAAAGAATTGACGGGCATGCATCTATCGCTAATCAGAAAGCGATGGACCTCGCGGGTTTGAAAGCCGGACAAACCATTGTGGGTGGAGCAATCGAAGTAAAAGACGGAAAACTAACCGGTGTATTGATCGATAATGGCGATGATAAAGTGTACGAACAGATCCCGGCGCCAACCAAAGAATTATATACACAATGGTTACAGGCTGCGCAGAAGAATTGCTTTGAACAGGGGTTGACGACCATCACCGACTGCGGCTTAAGCTATCGGGATGTGGATGCGATTGATACCTTACAAAAAGCAGGCAAGCTGGATATGCGTTTGTTTGTGATGCTGAGTGATAATGATGAGAACCTGAATATCTATCTTAAAAAAGGCCCTTATAAAACGGATAAATTATTTGTTCATGGTTTTAAAGTATATGCCGATGGCGCTTTGGGTAGCAGGGGAGCCTGTCTGATACATCCGTATAATGATAAAGCGGGTTGGCAGGGATTTTTATTGAGAAACAAATCGCATTATGATTCATTGGCAAAAGTATTGGCTGCAACCGATTTTCAGATGTGTACGCATGCGATCGGGGATAGTGCCAATCGCGAGATACTGAATGTGTACAATAAATATTTAAAAGGAAAGAACGATAAACGCTGGCGCATTGAGCATGCACAGATCATCAACCAAAATGATTTTGACCTGTTTGGATCTGCGAGCATTGTTCCTTCTGTACAGCCTACCCATGCTACCAGCGATATGTATTGGGCCGAAGAAAGACTGGGTAAGGAAAGATTGAAAGGCGGGTATGCTTACAAACAATTATTACAACAAAACGGATGGATGCCATTGGGAACCGATTTTCCCGTAGAAGATATTTCTCCTTTTAAAACCTTTTTGGCTTCTGTAGCGCGTAAAGATGCAAAAGGATTTCCTGCGGATGGATTTCAGAAAGAGAATGCATTAACAAGAGAAGAAACCATTAAAGGCATGACCATCTGGGCTGCGAAAGCCAGTTTTTTAGAAAAAGAAGTGGGTAGCCTGGAAGCCGGTAAGAAAGCGGATTTTATTTTACTGGATAAAGACCTGATGAAAGTAGCAGAGGCGGATATTTTGAATGTGAAAGTGAGCGCTACTTATCTTGGGGGGAAGAAAGTGCATTGAATTAGTAATTAATAATTAGTAGCTAGTAATTGATGCGAATAGCCTGTCTGTTCCACATACTGGAACAGGTGTAAACTTGTTTTCCATGGATTGCAAAAAAGTTTAACTTTAAAACGATAAACTTTTCTGCATGCGATTGCCCCGGTTGAACAAGGTTGTCTGGATCATTCTGATCATAGCGCTTGGCGCTGTGGGTTTTGCATGGATGACTGCCGGCCATTCCGTTGACTATAACACGGAGATCAAACCCATCTTTAATAAAAAATGTATCACCTGTCATGGTGGTGTAAAAAGACAAAGCGGTTTCAGTTTGTTGTTCCGTTCTGATGCATTGGCGGTAAACAAATCGGGCAAACCTGCCATTATTCCCGGCGATCCTTCGCATAGTGAACTGATCAGGCGGTTAACTTTAAAAGATCCGGAAGAACGGATGCCTTATAAACATCCGCCACTTAGCGATGAAGAAATTGCCACGCTGAAAAAATGGATCAAACAAGGCGCCAAATGGGGCGACCACTGGGCCTATGTTCCTGTTCAGCCAACAGAAGTACCCAAAGTAGACAACTGGTTATTCGGCACTAAAGGCGGTGGTTCATGGGTAAGGAATGATGTGGATCATTTCACTTATCAGAAAATGAAAGAAGAAGGCTTGCAACCTTCGGCTGAAGCTGATAAAGCCACTTTACTTCGTCGTGTAAGCCTTGATATTACCGGGTTACCCGCATCAAT
>CBHRAM010000246.1:0-5667 GCA_966076165.1 uncultured Chitinophagaceae bacterium | reverse complement strand
GATTTGAAAAAGTGGAAGAACATTTCTGTGGGCATCTCTCCTATTTTTTCTCTTTTGAATGCCGCATCCCAGACGATCCAGTTACGGCCACCGAAATCGATCAGCACTTTAGCTTCTGCTTCATCCATGGGCAAAGCAAACCCATAACGCTCCATACCGCGTTTATCAACCAATGCCTTCGCAAAAGCTTCTCCTAAAGCAATACCCGTGTCTTCAATGGCATGGTGTTCATCAATATGCAGATCCCCTTTTGTTGTGATATTCAGGTCCATCTTTCCATGGCGGGCGATTTGGTCGAGCATATGATCAAAAAAGCCCAATCCTGTAGAAATATTGGCTTTACCACTTCCATCGAGGTTGAGTTCTACTTTGATCTGTGTTTCATTGGTATTTCTTTCATGCACCACTTTACGCAGGCCCAGTTTCAGGAAAGAATAAATATCAGCCCAGCTATCGGTTTCTAATATGATCGTATCACGTAAGCGGGTTTCTTCTTCGGCTGTTAAGCTTTGTATAGGTGAACGGAAATAGATGGCTTTACAGCCGAGGTTCTTCGCCAGTTCAATATCACTCCATCGATCACCAATTACAAATGAATTGGCAATATCGTACGCATCATTATTCACCAAATGCGTTAATAAAGCGGTGCCCGGCTTGCGTGTGGGTTTGTTTTCTTTTGCAAAAGTTTTATCAACCTTTACTTCATCAAATACAAAGCCTTCTCCTTCCAATGTACGGAGCATCAGGTTTTGATAGGGATAGAAATCTTTTTCGGGATAGGAATCTGTTCCCAAACCATCCTGGTTAGTGACCATCACTTTATAATAGTCCAGTTCCGCTGCAATCCTTGATAAAGCAGTAATGGCGCCGGGCACAAAAGAAGTTTTATCAGTACTGTCAACCTGGAAATCGGTTGGCGGTTCCTGTAAGATCACTCCATCCCTGTCAATAAAAAGAATCCGCTTACTCATACTATTTGATTTTTGCTCTCACTGCTTTTACCTCTGCAGGTGTTACTGCAGAAGCTTTATTGGTCCAGCTGTTTCTCACATATGTCAACACATCTGCGATCTGCTGATCAGTAAGTTCTTTATGTGGTGCCATATTGTTACTGTAAAACTCGCCATCAATCTCTACCCTGTCTGTCATCCCCTTTAATACAATGCCAATGATCTTTGCTTTGTCTTTTCCCACCACCGCAGTCGCTCCATCGAGTGGCGCATTCAGATGCGGAACACCGCCACCATCTACCTGGTGACAGGAAAGGCATTGCGTCTGATAAACAGCTTTCCCGCGTTCGATGGAAGCTGCGGGGTTTGCATTTGTTACGGCTGGTTTCACGGCAGGCTTTGTTGCCGGTGCTGCTTTCTTAGGTGCGGTCTGGAAACTCATCAGCAAAACCATGAGTGTGATCGGGCCCAATATTTTTTTCATTAAATTTTTTATTTGCCATTATAAATGATACGATAAATAGAGCCTTTCTGGTCGTCTGACACATACAGGGAACCATCAGGCCCCTGTGCCAATCCGCAGGGACGATGTTGGGCGCTGCGGGGTGTGACGCCGGTTTCCATGCCGGAAAAACCGTTGGCAAACACTTCCCATTTACCGGTGGGTTTCCCATTTTCAAAAGGAACAAATACTACATAATATCCTTCCTGTGGCAAAGGTGCGCGGTTCCATGAACCATGAAATGCGATGAATGCACCATTCTTATACCTGGCAGGAAATTGATTACCGGTATAGAACAATAAACCATTCGGTGCCATGTGTGCAGGGAATGCCATGATCGGATCGATGTATTCTTTGGATCCTTCTTTTTTACCATCACCACCATATTCCGGGGCTACCATTTTTTTGTGTTGTGCAGGATCATAGTAAGTATAAGGCCATCCTGCATTATCCCCTTTCTTTAAGGCAAACATGGTTTCTGCAGGAAGTTCTGCATTATCTTTTTCTGTATACAGATCCGGGAAGATATTATGAAGGTCATCCCGTCCATGCATCATCACAAACAATTGATCCAGCTGTGTATTCCAATCAAGGCCCACTACATTACGCAAACCGGTTGCATAACGAACACCATCCCCATAGCTCTGGTTCAGTTTGTCTGCTTTGAACTGCCAGATCCCTCCGGCAGAATCCAGTATCGGACAAGGCATCCTGCCCATTGATCCCGGCTTTCTGTCCTGCTCCTGACATGAATTGGAATAAGCCCCAATATTCACATAAATATTCCCTGCATTATCCAGAGTAATGGATTTGGTTTCATGCTGGTTTCCTTTCTTTAACCCTGTAATGATCTTTTCTGCTTTGGAAGGATCGATCACATCGCCTTTCTCATTGATCTTATAGCGAAACACTTCTTCATCGGAAGATGCATAGAGATAGCCGTTCTTGATCGCAATACCGGTACCACCATAATTGCCCATTCCTGTTGTTTCATCAGATTTACCATCGCCATTGGCATCATGTAATTTCAAAATGCCTTTACCTTCTGCAACACGGCCCATGATCTTTGCATATACATCGCCTTGTGCAGTTACCACAATATGTCTGGTCTTACCAAGTCCATCAGCCACTTTTAAAGCACCAAAACCGGCAGGTAATTTCAGTCCTGCGTTATCCGGATCCGGCACAACTGTCCCGGCGGCACTTACCGCTTTGTTTTTCACAGGCTTGTCGCCCGGCGTAAAAGCACTGAATCCCAAGGCAAGCAGCGCCAATGATAAAACAGAAAAACTCTTTTTCATATTTGTGTTGGTTAAGATTAAGCTTTGAAATTACAAATCAAAACAGATAAACGAACAGATTGTTTACCGGGCATACCAATCCTGCATGGCATCGATCAATAAAGTGTTCTCCTTTTCGGTTCCTACGGTAATGCGCAGACAGTCTTCACAGAGTTTTACATTACTCCTGTCGCGCAACACAATACCCTTGGTGAGCAGGAATTCATAGATCTTTCTGGCTTCTTTGATCTTCACTAACAGGAAGTTAGCATCAGATGGATAAACTTTTTCAACGGTCGGCATGGAAAGGAATACTTCAGCCAATGCCTCACGCATATCCACCAGCAGACGGATCATGTCATTCACCTGTCCAACCTCATCGAGTGCTTTCAAAGCCAGCTCCTGAGTGGCCTGGTTGATATTATAAGGAGGTTTTACCTTATCGAGTATTTCAATGATCGAAGCAGAGGCAAATGCCATCCCCAGCCTCAGGCCGGCCAATCCCCATGCTTTACTGAAAGTCTGCAGCACTACCAGATTGGGATAATCTGTGAGTTCCTGGATAAATGATTTCTGTTTGGCGAAATTGATATAGGCTTCATCAATCACTACAATACCGTTGAAATTATTCAACACGGTTTCTATATCAACACGGTTGAGGCAATTACCTGTTGGGTTATTGGGTGAACAGAGCCAGATGAGTTTGGTATGGGCATCCACCAGGTTTTCAAGATGGATCAGGTCTAATTGAAATTCTTCTGTTAAAGGTGCTTTTTTAATAGCGATATCATTGATATTGGCACTTACTTCATACATGCCATAAGTAGGCGGACAAATAATGATATTATCCTTACCCGGCTCACAAAATGCACGGAACAAAAGATCGATACATTCATCGCTGCCATTACCCAGAAAAATATGTTCCGCAGCAATGCCTTTTACCACAGCCAGTTTTTCTTTGATGGCACGCTGGTGCGGGTCGGGATAACGGTTATACCATTTGGTAAGCGGTGAACCCAGGCTGTTCTCATTCGCATCCAGGAACACTTTGGCATCACCACTGAATTCATCACGGGCAGATGAATAAGGGGTTAGTCTCTGTATGTTGGGACGGGTGAGTTTATTAAGATCGAAAGACATATTATGTATTCTAAAGTGATTATTGTGTTTTGGTTATTCTGATACCTACGGCATTCGCGTGGGCATCCAACCCTTCTGCTTCTGCCATCAACATGACTGTCTTGCCGATATTATTTAATCCTTCCTTAGATAATTTCTGATAGGTAACTTTCTTCACAAAACTATCTACACTTACCCCGCTATACGCTTTTGCAAAACCGTTGGTGGGTAAGGTATGATTGGTGCCACTCGCATAATCACCAACACTTTCCGGAGAATAATTACCCAGAAAAACAGAACCTGCATTAATGATCTTTTCTGCAATGGCTTCATCCTCCTTACAGGCAATGATCAGGTGTTCGGCAGCATATTCGTTTACGAGAGCGATGGCTTCATCCATATCGTTTACAACGATCGCAGAACTATTCTCCAGTGCTTTAGCTGCCAGGTCTTTTCTGGGTAACAGCGCTAATTGTTTTGCTAATTCAGCCTCGATACTTTTTAGGATTGCTTCATCAGTGGTCACTAACAGTACCTGGCTGTCAATTCCATGCTCTGCCTGACTTAACAGATCCGCTGCTACAAATGCAGCATTGGCTGTTTCATCGGCCATCACACACACTTCACTGGGGCCGGCGGGCATATCAATGGCAATTCCTTCCTGCTGTACCAACTGTTTGGCACAGGTTACATATTGGTTACCAGGGCCAAATATTTTGTACACCTGTGGAACCTTTTCTGTTCCATAGGCCATTGCTGCAATAGCCTGCACGCCACCGATCTTGAAAACAGCACTGATCCCTGTTAATTGGGCTGCATACAAAATGGCCGGATGCAGTTTTCCATCTTTACCGGGAGGCGAACAAAGGATCACTTCCTTACAACCCGCGATCCTGGCAGGAATAGCCAGCATCAATATGGTTGAGAACAATGGTGCTGTTCCTCCCGGAATATACAGGCCTACTTTTTCAATACCGATACTCTTTCGCCAGCATCTTACACCGGGCATTGTCTCCACGACTTCAACCGCTGATACTTGTTTTTTGTGAAACAGTTCCACATTGGCAGCAGCTTGTTGAATCGCTTGTTTAAGTTCTTCAGAAAGTAAAGCCGCAGATTCGCTGATCTCATTAGCTGACACTTTACAGTCATCCAGAACAACCCCATCAAACTGCTGTGTAAATTGTTTCACTGCAGTGTCACCGTTCTGTTTCACTTCATTCATCACTCCCTTCACCTTCTGTAAAAGCGAAGTATTATCAATAGCCGGCCTCTGCAGGATCTGCTTCCAGGTGTTGCGGGATGGGTGTTTTATCAGTTTCATTACTATGATTCAAATTTAAAAATCTGTGGTTCGTGAGTCGTCAGTCGTGAGTACTATTTTCCACTCACTACTGACGACTCACTATTCACGATCACACAATCATTTTCTCAATCGGCACCACCAAAATTCCTTGCGCCCCTGCTGCTTTCAGCTGTTCAATAATATCCCAGAAATCATTTTCATTCAGCACACTGTGTACACTGCTCCAGCCTTCTTCTGCCAGGGGCAATACTGTTGGGCTTTTCATGCCGGGTAACAAACCAATGATCTCTTTCAGTTTATTATTGGGCGCATTGAGCAAAACATATTTATTGTTCTTGGCTTTTTTTACCGCCTGAATCCTGAACATCAACCGGTCGAGCAATTGTTGTTTGGCTGCTTCCAGTTTTTGGTAACGGATCAACACAGCCTGTGATTGAAGGATCGATTCTGTTTCTTTCAGTCCATTCATAAACAGGGTAGAACCGCTGCTCACGAGGTCACAGATTGCAT
>CBHRAM010000245.1:0-5673 GCA_966076165.1 uncultured Chitinophagaceae bacterium | reverse complement strand
TGTTTTATCCTGTTTGAGAAATATAAAAAACAGATCACAGGTATTACTTTCTGGAATATCTCAGACAGGAGCAGCTGGCTGGATAATTTCCCTGTACGGGGAAGAAAGGATTACCCATTACTCTTTGATAAAAACCTGCAGCCTAAAACTGCTTTCTGGGAAGTTGTAAAAACGGTAAAGTAAACATTCGCCTCATTTAGAAAAGATCATAATAATAAAGGGAGAAATCAGTTGATGGATCAACAGATTTCTCCCTTTGCTTTCTCTGGTTACAATGACCTTTATTTATTTAGGATTGTATATAATTCTGTAAGTGCGAGATCGTTTCCTGCTGCGTCCGGATCGTTTCCGTCACTAGGTCATTGATGGAAATGATCCCCACCAGTTTATGATTGTCAACAACAGGCAGGTAACGTATATGGTTATCAGACATTAGTTGCATACAGGCTTCCACCGTATCGGTTAATTGTACCGGAGGAAAATCTTTTGTCATGATCTCTCCTACCGGTGTATTACTGGAGTGCCTGCCTTTTAAAATTACTTTACGGGAATAATCACGTTCTGTCATGATACCGAGAAATTCCTCATTCTCTTCCACAACAACGGAACCGATATTCTGAGAGGACATGATCTGTAATGCTTCGATCACAGTAGTATTGGGTGTAACCGTTGTAACCCAATTGCCTTTACGGCGCAGGATATCACTTACTTTTCGCATATACGGCAGATTTGAACCTTAAGTTAATTATTTTTCCCCGCACTTACAAGAATTGCCCAAATTTCGTCCGGGGCCAAAAAAAGACCCGAATTGATGTAACGACATTGAATTCCTGTCCCGAAAACCACAATTCGTAAAAATTTAATCTGCCGCTATTTGATACCAACTAACTGTTTACTAACTTAATGGTTCATTTAAAAACCGCCATATGAAAAGAATCCTTCTCGCTTTTACCGCTATGATCTGCCTGGCCACAGCTTCTTTTGCTCAGGACAAGAAAGCCGACAAAGCCAAAGCCCCTGCCGCAGCCAAAGCTGCCCCGGCTGCTAAAAAAACTGAAGCACCAGCCAAAGCCTCACCCGCTGCTGCTCCTGCTGCAAAACCAGCCGCCGCACCTGCTGCAGCCGGTAAAATGAAAGCAGATGGTACACCTGATAAAAGATTTAAAGAAAACAAAGCCTCTGCTCCTGCTGCCGGCCCGTTGAAAAAGGATGGTACACCAGATATGCGCTACAAAGCAAATAAAGACGCTGCCCCTAAAAAGAAAGGATAGTCATTACACAAAATAAAAAAGCTGCCCCGATTATTCCGGAGCAGCTTTTTTATTGCTGATGGGCCTTCAGCTATTTACTTTCTGAAATTGCTTTAGCAGCGATCCAGCCGCTGGTCCAGGCATTCTGAAAATTAAACCCACCCGTAATTCCGTCCACATCCATTACTTCGCCAGCAAAGAAAATACCGGGTTGGATCCTGCTTTGCATCGTATTGGGATCTATCTCACTTAATTTGATCCCGCCACAGGTTACAAACTCTTCTTTAAAAGTTGTCTTTCCTTTAACCGGAAATTCCTGTGCAGTTAAATTTTTGATCAGTTTATTTTGTTCCCTGGCTGGCATATCGGCCCAGCGTATATCCGGATTGATGCCGCTACAGTTCAGCAGATACAGCCACAAACGGTTGGGTAAGCCAAAAGGATTTTTATTTCCTGTTTTTTGGGCTGCATATTCTTCCCGAAAAGATTGCCAATCGTTTCTGAGATCAGGCTCTTTATAATCCGGCAACCAATTTACCAGCAGTGTGAAATGATACGTAAGATCCGCCAGTTGTCTTGCACCCCATGCAGATAAACGCAATATTGCCGGCCCGCTCATACCCCAATGTGTGATCAGTAAGGGACCTTCTTCAGCAAGTTTTGTTCCTGCAATTTTTACTGCTGCCCTATCTACAGCTACACCCATCAGTTCTGTAATAGGATTGCCAGGCATATTGAATGTAAACAAAGAAGGTACGGGTTCTTCAATTGTGTGACCAAGTTTGCGCAACCAATCAAACATAGCAGATTTTGGATAACCGCCGGATGCGATGCAAACTTTGTTGGTTTGGAGTTTGGAGTTTGGAGTTTGGAGTTCGAAACCTTTTCCGTTAGGTATAACATCCGTCACTTCTGTTTGCATCAAAATATCGATCTTATATTTATCAGCTTCCTTCAATAAACAATTGATGATCGTTTGAGAATCGTTGGTAACCGGGAACATTCGTCCGTCTGCTTCTGTTTTTAGTTCTACCTCTCTTTCTGCAAACCAGTTGATCGTATCCTGTG
Source organism: uncultured Chitinophagaceae bacterium (assembly GCA_966076165.1). Lineage (GTDB taxonomy): Bacteria > Bacteroidota > Bacteroidia > Chitinophagales > Chitinophagaceae > Sediminibacterium. The sequence goes on along the minus strand of CBHRAM010000245.1, from coordinate 3,355 downwards.
TGTTGAACCAGTGAAATGATTTTTTGATAAAATTCTGTCCGCGGGGATATCGTTTAACCAATTCAGGGATCTCAAAACAGGCATGGGTGGTATTACATCTTCCACCCCCGCTCACTTTCACTTTGGCCAGTAATTTATTGGATTTTTCAATGATGGTCACTTTCAGATCCGGATTCATGCGTGCTGCATTTACCGCACAGAAAAATCCGGCGGCTCCTCCTCCTATCACAATTAACCCCCCAGCTCCCTGAAGGGGGAGTTTGGGTAGCGCTCTATGTTTAATATCTTCTTCCATTTAAAATTTGGTTCCTTTTCATTACTCCCTCTTCAGGGGGCCGGGGGGTATCAACATCAATGCCGCCATTGTTTCTATTCCATCCCGAAAATTCTTTATCCGCAGGTTCTCATTTTCTGCATGTTGGTTATTATCATGATTGGCAATAGGCACTGTGATGGTTTTGGCAGAAAGGATCTGTTCAAATAAAAACAAAGGCAGGCTTCCTCCCATCGTTGGCATCAATACCACCTGTTCTTTTGTGGTGGATTGTACAGCTTTAATTACCTGTTGCGCTACGGGCATATCAATAGGTGTACGTTGGGCATTATAGCCTTTCTTCAAGATCACTTTGGCAATTTTGGGATATTGTTTTCTTTCTGCATCGGTCGGTTCATCACGTGTTATATAAAAACCCTGCTTGCGGATATGCGCTTCTACCAGTTTCTGTTGCTCCTGGTAATCGGTTCCCGGTACCATCCGCAGATCAAGGGTAGCCACGGCAATCGTTGGAATAATATTGCTTGCCAACTTACCTGTACCGGCACTTTGCATCCCGTTGATATTTAATGAGGGAAGCATGATCGATTCCAGCAGCGATTTGCCTTTGATCTCTTCTTCCATAAAGCCCAATTCTTCTTTCATCTGCGCATCCGGAGGAGGTACGGCAGCAATGGCTTTTTTCTCAGCATCTGTGAGTGGCTTTGCTTTTTCGTAAAAGCCTTTTACCAATACCCTTCCGTCGTCTCCTTTCATAGAAGCCAGCAGTTTGCTTAACAGCAATGCAGGGTTAGGTGCCCAGTTTCCATAATGCCCGCTATGCAATGGCCGTTTACTGCCGTATACCGTAAGCTCCATGCCTGCATCACCCCGCGCACCAAAGATCACTGTTTTCTTTCCTGATTGATGAACAGGCCCATCGCAAATGATCCAGAGATCGGATTGCAATTGAGACTTGTACTTTTCCAATATTTCATTCAGGTGTGCAGAGCCCGCTTCTTCCTCTCCTTCAAAAAAGAATTTGATATTGAATGCAGGTGATAAACCATTGGCTTTAATAGATTCATAAGCAAGTAACATAGCCATTACGCCGGCTTTATCATCAGAAGACCCCCTGCCGGTAATACGCCATTCCGGATCTAAAGTAATTGTCTCAGAAAAATTCACAAATTCATTCTGCGCTTTTACAGCCCCTTTAATGATAGCAGGTTTAAATGGATGTAAGCCCTTTGCCCATTGGGTACTGTCAACCGGTTGCCCGTCGTAATGCGCATAAAAAATGATTGTCTGGCTGGCGCCCGGCACCAATACTTCTCCATATACGGCAGGTGCTGCATCTTTTGTGGTGGGATATAATAACTGGATGTTCTGAATAGACCGTTCTTTCATCATCTCCATGATCCTGGCAGCATTCAAACGGATGTCTGCGGGAACAGAAGGTATATTGGGCATGGATAGAAATGACAGGTATTCTTTTATCCAGGCATTCTCATGCTGCTCGCGGTAAGCACGTACTTTAAGTATATCAGCATTTTGTGCTGAGGCATTATACAGGTAAGAAGCAAACAGGATACAGAACAGGCTCTTTTTCATCTTACTGAGTTTATTCCTGTAAGATACAAAGCTGATAATAAAGTATTCTCCAATTGGAATGAATTGTTATAGTATCCACTAAATAAAACCGTGCCTTTGTGTGATAAATTAATGGCACACAAAGGCACGGTTCAATCAGGAATGACTTTATGAACCCGTATCTTAATAATAAGAACTATTCAGGTTGGTGTTCGCTTTCTCAGCGGCTTCAATAATGCTGTAATCAGATAAGATCAAAGCTTTGTTGCGTTTAACACAAACATCATGTTCAAAATGAACAGAGGGCTTCCCATCACGGGTGCGGATCGTCCAGCCATCGTCGTCCGTAAATACTTCCCTTGATCCGAGATTGATCATCGGTTCTATCGCCATTACTAAATTCTCTTTCATCTTGGGCCCGGTGCCACGTTTGCCGTAATTAGGCACCTGCGGGTCCTCATGCAGGCTTTTTCCCAATCCATGCCCCACAAGCTCCCTAACAACGCCATAGCCGTATTTATGCTCTGTATGCTCCTGGATGGCATAAGAGATATCGCCTACCCGGTTATTCACGATCGCTTTTTCAATTCCCTTATATAATGACTCTTTGGTAACACGCACCAGCTGCAATATTTCTGCTGATACCTCTCCTAAAATGAAAGTATATGCATGATCGCCATGCCAGCCATTTAAGATCACACCCATATCAACCGATACAATATCCCCATCTTTCAATGGAACCGTATTCGGGAAGCCATGCACCACCACATCATTCACTGAAGCACAAACATTATGCGGGTAACCGCGGTAGTTATAAAAAGAAGGAACCGCTTTATGATCTCTTACAAAATCTGCACAGATCTTATCGATATCCAAAGTGGTCATGCCGGGCTTCAGCACCTTTGCCACTTCAGTAAGTGTTTTACTTACCAGGGTTGCTGCTTCTTTCATAGAAGCCACTTCCGCTTCTGTTTTGTAGATGATCATATTGTTTAGTCGCATCTTGATAAAAAAAGAAACCTGTCGTCCCGCTTGCAGCGGGATGACAGGTTTACAAAGTTCGTTATTATTTACTTAAATAGTAGAAGTAGATACAGTCTGTCTTCCCTGCACACGTCCGCTCTTCATCAAACCATCATACTGGCGCATCAACAGGTAAGTTTCGATCTGCTGTAAGGTATCCAGGATAACTCCTACCATGATCAGGAGAGACGTTCCTCCGAAGAAAGAACTGAATCCCTGGGTTACACCCAACCTCTGCGCAAAACCCGGCATGATACCCACCAGTGCCAGGAATATAGCACCCGGTAAAGTGATCTTATCCATGATGGAACCGATATAGTCAGCCGTAGGCTGGCCCGGTTTTACACCCGGGATGAAACCGTTGTTGCGTTTCAGGTCTTCTGAGATCTGCTTAGGGTTAAAGATCAACGCTGTGTAAAGGAAGGTAAACCCGATCACCATCACTGAATAGATGATCATATACCAAACATTACTATGGTCGTTGAA
>CBHRAM010000244.1:0-5716 GCA_966076165.1 uncultured Chitinophagaceae bacterium | reverse complement strand
AGGTAGGTCAATCCGTCCTTCCACCAGGTCCCCTGTTTATCTGTTCCGATTAAAATTAACCAGATTTTTTAGTTTGTATTATTTTTTATATTGATTATCAATTAGTTGTGATTTGACGGTAGAAAAAATTGATTTGGTGTGCGATTATTTACTGTTTAACTTTGGTGCATCAAATCTTAAACAAAAAACATGTCCACCGTAGAATTCAACCAGCTATTGCTTAACAATACTGAATTTCTGAAGCCTTTTGCCGTTACGCTTACACGTGATAATGAAGCAGCCAAAGACCTCTTACAGGAAACCATGTATCGTGCATTGGCCAACCAGGAAAAATACAATGTGGGTACCAATATCAAAGCATGGTTGTATACCATCATGCGCAATATCTTCATCAACAATTATCGCAGAAAAGCAAAACAGGCTACCATACTGGACAGTACACCCAATGAATTTCTGATCAACCAGTCACAAACCGCTGTGGCCAACGAGGCGATCACCAGTATCAATTTAAAAGAAGTGCAGAAAGCGATACATGGCTTGCCCGAAATTTTTCGCAATCCCTTTCTTTTATATTTTGATGGATATAAATACCATGAGATCGCCGATATGCTGGGCGAGCCATTGGGCACTATCAAAAGCCGTATCCACTTCGCAAGAAAATTGTTAAAGACCCAGATCCAACGTTATTAAATCAATTCAATTAACTTTCTGATATTAATCCTTTGGAAAAGAAAGTCATTATTATCGGAAGCGGTTTCGCGGGCCTGTCGGCTGCATCATTCATGGCAAAAGCCGGATGGAAAGTTACCGTATTGGAAAAACACCCGATACCCGGTGGCCGTGCACGACAGATGAAAGCAGAAGGCTTTGTATTTGATATGGGCCCAAGCTGGTACTGGATGCCCGATGTATTTGAAAGATATTTTCAACAGTTCGGAAGATCAGTGTCTGATTATTATACGCTCGACAGGCTGGACCCCTCTTACCGCGTTTACTGGAATGATGGCCCCGTTGATATACCTGCAGATTTTATAGCCTTACAGAAATTATTTGATTCTATTGAACCCGGTAGTGGCGTTCAACTCGAAAAATTTCTGGCTGAAGCGGCGTATAAATATGAAGTAGGGATCAACAAACTGGTTTTTAAACCGGGACAATCCTTAACAGAGTTTCTCGATTGGGACCTGGTCAAAGGATTATTCAGGCTGGATGTTTTCAATTCTATGCGTTCGCATGTAGCTAAGTATTTTACCAATCCACGATTAAAAGAATTGATGGAATTTCCGGTATTGTTTCTGGGCGCTTTGCCACAACAGACACCGGCTTTGTACAGTCTGATGAATTACGCCGATATCAAAGGCGGTACCTGGTTTCCGAAAGGGGGCATGTACCGGATCGTTCAGGGCATGTATGATCTGGCCCTTGAACTCGGCGTAAACTTTTGTTTTGAAAACGATGTAAAAGAGATCGTGATCGATAAGGGGGTAGCAAAGAAAGTAATAGCGATCGCTGCTAACGGAGAAGAACGCTCTTATGAGGCTGACGTAGTTATTGGCGGAGCCGATTATCACCATGTGGAAACAAAATTATTAGCCAAAGAATACCGCAGTTATTCGGATGCTTATTGGGATAAAAGGGTAATGGCGCCGGGTTGTATCCTGTATTATGTAGGATTGAATAAGAAATTGAAAGGCATACAACACCATTCCCTGTTCTTTGATACCTCTTTTGAAGTACATGGTAAAGAGATCTATACAACAAAAGAATGGCCAACGGATCCTTTGTTCTACGTAAGCGCCACTTCGGTAACTGATCCAACGGCAGCACCGGAAGGTTGTGAGAACCTCTTCCTGCTGATACCCGTAGCGGCGGGACTGGAAAATGATACAGAGGAGTTAAGGGAAAAATACTTTGATCAGATCCTGACCAGGATGGAAAAACACCTCGGACAGTCGATCAAAGAGTCCATTATCTATAAAAAATCCTTTGCCCATAGTGATTTCGTACATGATTACAACGCTTTTAAAGGAAATGCCTACGGTTTGGCGAACACTTTAACCCAAACCGCTGTTTTAAAGCCATCGTGCAGGAGCAAAAAAGTGAGAAACCTTTTTTATACCGGTCAGCTTACGGTTCCGGGTCCCGGTGTACCGCCAAGTTTGATCAGTGGGGAAGTCGTGGCTGGGGAAGTTGTGAAAGCATATTCGTGAATTGTGAGACGTCAGATGTGAGTGAAAGAAAAAACTCACGACTGACGTCTTACGACTCACGTAAGTTGAATATAACATTGAAGTTCAAGTTTATCCGGAAATAAAATAGAATATAAAAAAAGCATAACCCTAAAAATAAACCCCCATGATGAACCTGTTTCATGAAACGAGCCAGGAGTGCAGCAGGATAACGACCGAGAAATACAGTACCAGTTTTTCTTCGGCCATTAAGCTGTTACATAAAGACCTGCGCAGGCCGGTGTTTAATATCTATGGATTTGTGCGTTTTGCCGATGAGATCGTGGATACTTTTCACGATCATGATAAATCTGTATTATTTGAAGAATTCAGACAGGCTACCTATGATGCACTGGAGAGGGGTATCAGCCTGAACCCGATCCTGCATAGTTTTCAGTTAACGGTAAACCGGTATGGTATCGACAGGGAATTGATCGATGCTTTTTTACACAGCATGCGGCTTGACCTTGATAAACGTAAATATGATAAGGCGGGCTATGAAGAATATATTTATGGCAGTGCGGAAGTAGTTGGGTTGATGTGTCTGCATATTTTCTGTGAAGGGGATCGTGCCGCTTATGAAGCCTTGAAACCCTATGCCAGAAGTTTGGGAGCGGCTTTTCAAAAAGTGAATTTTCTGCGTGATCTGAAAGCAGATTATGAAGGGTTGGAACGGGTTTATTTTCCCGGCTGTGATTTCAGGAATTTTACTGCACAGGATAAAACCTCCATTGAACAGGATATTCAGCGCGATTTTGACCATGCTTATCAAGGCCTGCTGAATCTGCCGGTAAAAGCAAGGTTTGGTGTATATGTCGCTTATAAGTATTACCTGTCTTTATTTGAGAAGATCAAAAAATTGCCGGCACAAAATATTTTGCAGAGCCGGATCCGTATTCCGGATTATGGTAAGATGTTTATTCTGGCCAAAGCCGGCATCAGAAGACAGTTTAACCTGATGTGATTATTAAAATGGTAACCGATATTTGTATTGCATGGAAGAAGTGATCCTGGTTGATGAACATGATGTTTCTGTAGGTGCTATGGAAAAAATGGAAGCGCATGAAAAAGCGGTTCTCCACAGGGCATTTAGTGTGTTTATTTTTAATAAAAAAGGGGAAATGCTTTTGCAGCAACGTGCCATGTCTAAATACCATAGTGGTGGATTATGGACGAATAGCTGTTGCAGTCACCCCAGGCCCGGCGAAGAAATTCATCAAGCCGCATCCCGCCGCCTGACGGAAGAAATGGGGTTTACCACACCTATAAAAAAAGTATTTGACTTTATTTATAAAGCCGATTTTTCCAACGGTCTTACAGAATATGAGTTTGACCATGTGTTTGCAGGTTATTACGATGGGGAAATTATACCCAACGAAAATGAGGTATGCAACTATCAATACCGGTCCATGCAGCAGATCGAATCAATGCTGAAGCAGGAGCCTGAATTATTTACGGTTTGGTTCCAGATTGCTTTCCCTAAAGTGATGGACTGGTGGATGAAAACAAAGCAGCATAGCGAATAAAATTTCGCTTATCTTCTGCTTCCAATTGTATGAGCCAATCTCCTAAAGCAATCATTATCGGTGCGGGTATCGCAGGACTGGCAAGCGCCATACGCCTGTCGGTGCAGGGATTTGCAGTAGATGTTTTTGAAAAGAATGCTTATCCCGGAGGTAAACTAAGCGATTTTGAATTGAATGGCTACCGCTTTGATGCGGGCCCCAGTCTGTTTACCCAACCACAGAATATAGAAGAATTGTTTGCCCTGGCGGGTGAGCCGATAGCGGAATATTTTACCTATCGTAAAATGCCCATCTCCTGTAATTATTTTTATGAGGATGGAACCATTGTTCATGCGCATGCCGATCAACATCTTTTTGCAAAAGAACTGGCTAATAAAATGGGCGAGACAGAACAGAGCCTGTTAACTTATCTGAAAAGATCTGAACGGATGTATACAGATATCGGCAGTGTTTTTCTGAATCATTCCCTGCATAAAAAAAGCACCCTGCTGAAAGCACGTGTATTGAAAGCGGTAAAAGCAACCCGGGTGCCCTACCTGCTCAGCACCATGAACCGGATGAATACGGCACATTTTAAGAACCCGAAAACGGTTCAGCTGTTTAATCGTTATGCAACGTATAACGGGAGTAATCCGTATAAAGCCCCGGGTATGTTAAGTCTGATCCCGCACCTGGAACATAATGAAGGATCCTTTTATCCCAAAGGAGGTATGATCAGTATTACAAATGCTTTGTATCAATTGGCATTGAAAAAAGGAGTGTCTTTTCATTTTAATACACCCGTTGAACGCATTATTCAGCAGGAAAAGAAAGTGACAGGTGTGGTGGTTAACCATGAAAATATCAACGCCGACATAGTTGTGAGCAATATGGATGTTTATTTTACCTACAAACATCTGTTGGGAGATCCGCATAAGTCGAAAAAATTATTAAAGCAGGAGAGAAGCAGCAGTGCCCTGATCTTTTACTGGGGGATCAAAAAGGAATTTCCGGAATTGGATTTGCACAATATCTTTTTCGCAAAAGATTATCAGGCGGAGTTTGATCATTTGTTCCGGTTGAAGAAAATGTATGCTGACCCTACCGTGTATATTAATATCACCGCAAAATGTGAACCCGGCCTGCAGGCACCACAGGGAAAAGAGAATTGGTTTGTAATGGTGAATGCGCCTGCAAATGTGGGGCAGGACTGGGAAAACTATCGTGCAAAATACAGGGCCGCCATCATTGCCAAACTGAACAGGTTATTGCAAACAGATATTGAACCCCTGATCGAAGAAGAACAGGTACTGGATCCGGTTTTAATTGAATCGAAGACCGCTTCTTTTATGGGTTCATTATATGGAACCAGTTCCAATTCCAAAATGGCCGCTTTTTTACGGCATCCGAATTTCAGCAAAGCTATCAAAGGGTTGTATTTTGTTGGGGGAAGCGTGCATCCCGGTGGTGGTATACCTTTGTGTCTGAAAAGTGCGAAGATCATGAGTGAAATAGTATTAGCTGATAGAAAACATCATTCCAAACAGTAATCATTCCTTCGCGACTCCTCGTGCCCTGGTGTCCTAGCGGTTAAACCACGCCTAGCCGCTAAGATGCAAAGACACAAGGTTTCGCAAGGATAAAGAATATGCGTTTCTCAAAACAACATATTGCTACTTTTATCGCCATTCTCTTTCATGTGAGTGGGTTGATTGGTATTTTGTTTACGCCCTACAAAGACTGGTTCATACAAAACACACCCCTGAACCTGTGCCTGATGGCGGTGCTGCTGTTCTGGAACCAGCCACAAAAAAATCTCTCTTTCTTAACCTTTGTTGCCATCGCTTTTTTAGTGGGTATGGGAACCGAAATGATTGGGGTGAATACCGGCCATCTTTTTGGTGAATACAAATACGGGCCTGTAATGGGGGCTCAACTCAATGGCGTGCCCTGGCTGATCGGGATCAACTGGTTTGTAGTGGT
>CBHRAM010000243.1:0-5724 GCA_966076165.1 uncultured Chitinophagaceae bacterium | reverse complement strand
CCTTTAAAATCACGATCCGCATTTCCTTCGATCATCAGCTTACCACCTTTGCTTTCATATTGTTCGAGAAATTTCAATACGGGTTCTCTTGCGTACTGAGGGTTGAGGTAAAGTATGGCATCAAACTTATGTCCGTTCAAAACAGGTTTACCATCAGTGCCAATAACCAACTGATGATTTACAATCAGGTCAGAAGGCACCAATGCGTTCAGGTAGCCTGATCTCCAGATCTCAACGGCTCGTTCTTCGATCTTCATTTTATCATTGATATCATACGTGCCCCTGTCGGCCGTATTCGGGTACCAGTTAGAAAGTGCTTCCATGCCAAAAATGACCAGCAGTTTCACTTCGGGTAAAGAAGGATTGAATTTATTCAGCATCCGGGCACAATTCTCATTGGCATTAATACCTTTCACCGCATCTGCATCTTCCAGGTCAAAACGCAAAGGTCGTTTATCATTCATGGCATGATAATGTGTACGTACACCATAGCGGAGATCATTAAAAGACTTTACCAGAACCGGTTCGAGGTTGGCGTCGTAATACTGGTTATACATGGCGTTCTTTGGATGCGCCATGGCTACACCCATTTGGGTAGGCAGAAATGTTTTCTCATCGGTTTGCCCGTAAGCCCGCGGTGCGCTCCACCAGCCGATCCCATTGGCCCAGATCTCATCATTGATAAGGCTGTTATGGTAAGTGTTGTGGATACCATTGAAAATATCTTTACCAAAGATCTCTTTGGATTTATTATAGACAGCCGTCTCTACCCGTACCCCACCTTTCCGCATAAATTCCATATACTCATTGATAGCTTTCATTCTCAGTTCGGGTTTTCCGGTGGGTGCATAGCGTCCATCAAACAGGGTTTTCTCCAGATCATTACCCGTTTCTTTCTGATAAGCAGCAGCCATGGCGGTTGAATACCAGCGGCCACGGAAAGGCTTGGTGGAATTGGGTTCCATGATCCGTTCTACAAATTTATTTCCATACTCATCCAGTGCAAACCCGTCGAAAGGGATATCGCTGTATATTTTCATCGCTTCAGCAAAACCATTGATCTCCACATCATCCCAGTTGCTGCTCTGGCTGCAGTATTCCTGCGTCATGATACAGGCTGTTAATCCATTGAGTGATGCATCGCCCTTAATCTTTACCTGTACGGTTTCTTTATCCGGCAGAAAGGATTCGCACTGCTTAGTGATATCTTTTAAAGTCGCGGGATCATAAAATCCATCACCTGTTTTTTTGAACGCATATACCCTGAACAGATCTGATTTCAGCAAACGATCCGGGAAGCGGATATATTTGGCTTTTATCTCTGCTTTTGCATTACCATTCGCATCAAGTGGTATTTCTGTTTCAATGATCATTCTTTGAGATCCCTCCATGGACTTGTCTTTGTAATTGCCCCAAAGTTGTAATCCAACTTTGATCCCTTTCTTATGTGCAGCTGCAACAATATCTTTAAACACAGGATGCATTTTTTCAAAATCATAAAAATTAGCACCCTCCCTCGCTGTTAAAAAGATCAAGGTATATTTGCACCGGTCTGCGATACTATCGATATGCAAAAGATATTTTTTCTCTTCTGTCATCAGGTTAGGTGAAATAAACCAGTATCCTATTTCTGGGTGATTCTCATTGGCAAATTCATTTACATAACTGAGTTTTTGTGCCGACAGATTGATTGCCTGTACAAAAAGGAAAAAAGCGAGTAAGGAGAGGGTTCTTTTCATAATAGCTTATTCTGATTTATTCGTCTTTTTGGGAGCCTGTACACCTACTTTTGTTGCCCAGGCTGTATATTCTGTGATCAGGGTAGTTACCAGTTGTGGATTGGTTTTGGCGAGATCCTTTGTTTCGCAGGGATCTTTCGCAAGGTCATAAAGTTCCCAGGCAGGATCTTCCAGATCTTTGACCAGTTTCCAGTTTCCTTTTCTGATAGCCTGGTTTCCTTCATGTTCCCAGCAATAGGTTCTTTCATCCGCTTTTTTCCCATTCCATACATAGCTCAAACTTTCTCCCGGCAGATCCTTTGCCTTTACACCGGCCAGTTCCAACCCGGTTGGCAAGAGATCGATCACATACCCGACAGCATTGGAATAACCTGCCTTCGGCTTAATGCCTGCGGGCCATTGTATGATACAAGGTGTGATCATCCCCCCTTCATGCATAAAGTGTTTGTATTTTTTGAAAGGCGTATTCGATACATTGGCCCAGGGTTCATCATAGGTAACATAAGAACCCCGTTGGCCGATCAATTTGCTGGTATCATTAAAATTCCGGTTGCTTACGCTTTCTGCACATCCGCCATTATCAGACAAGAAAATGATCATGGTATTTTCATATTGACCATTCTTCTTTAAAGTACTGATCATCCTTCCGATATTCTGGTCCATCCGGTCGATCATAGCTGCATAAACTGCCATTTTACGCACCCATGTTTTTTTATCTGTTGCCTGATCCCATGCGGGTATTCCTGCGGTTCTCTCTGTAAGCTGGTACCGTCCATCGGTTAAACCCAGTTGTTTCATTTTTTGATAACGCTTTTCACGGGTCTTATCCCAGCCCTGTTCATATAGTTTCAGATACTTCGCAACATCTTCCTCCAATGCATGCATCGGAAAATGTGGTGCCGTGTAAGCCATGTATAAAAAGAAAGGCTTATCAGGATGGTTGGCTTTCTGGTTATTCATGTATTGTATAGCATGATCCGTAAACGCATCCGTCATATAAAACCCTTCTTTGGGAATGGAATATTCTTTACTGTCTTCCACTACATGTCGTTTACCCAGTTCCTGCGGAATGATCTCGTAAAAGCTGCTGGCCCCGGAGATCAATCCAAAATAATGTTCAAATCCACGGGTAAGCGGCCAATGCTGTTCGCGTTCACCCACATGCCATTTGCCTGTCATATACGTACTATACCCGGCTTTCTTTAGTTCTTCTGCAATGGTTGGATATTTATCATCCAGAAAACCTTGGTAACTGCCCGGATTGATTTTCGCGCCCTGATTAGTAACCATCAAACCCATACCTACTGTGTGTGGGTATTGTCCGGTTAACAGAGAAGCTCTTGTAGGACAACACCTCGCATTATTATAAAAGCTCCTCATCTTTATTCCATTCGCAGCGAGGTGATCAATATTCGGCGTATTCACTTCTCCGCCATAACAACCGATATCTGAATACCCCATATCATCTGCCATAATAAAAATGATATTAGGCTTTTGTACGGCTTTATCCGGCACACCCGAACTAAGCGAAACAACACCGCCACCAACTATTACCAATCCTAAAAGAGAGGCAATACCATAGTTGAGATATTTTTTTGATGATGCTCGCATGAATAACGGTAACATAGGGTATGCTTTTATTTTTTTAATTTGATCACTTCAGAACCCGCCAGCAGGAAAGCACCTGAGCCATAAGCTTCCCAGCTTTCCGCATTGAAATTTCTGCGCGGGTCACCGCCAATAGGTTGTACCCAGCCCAGTTTACCTTCTTCGGTTAACAGCGTATTCAAACCTTCCCATGCTTTTTTAACGGCGGGCAGAAATCTTTTTTTATCGAGTATTTTTTGGTTCACACCCCAGGCCAATGCATAACAGTTGAAACCGGAACCGCTTCCTTCGCCACCGGGATAAGCATCCGGGTCCAGCAGGCTTGTACGCCATAAGCCATCTGCCTGTTGAAGTGACAATAAACGATCGGCCATCTCTTTGAAGAGGGTGATATAGAATTCACGCCCTTCATAATTCTTAGGCATCTCTGTTAAATATTTAACCAGGCCACCCATTACCCAGCCATTGCCTCTTGCCCAGAATAATTTTTTTCCATTGGATTCTTTTTTGCCGTTTCCGTTGGCATCCCATAAATAAGATGCATCGCGTGCAAACAGATGTTCTTCCTGATTGTACAATAAACGGTAGCATTGTCTGTACAGCGAATCGCTCCACACCAGGTAAGAAGGATCTTTCATGGTTTTGGCCAGTTGTGCCATGGTTGGAGGCGCCATAAACAAAGCATCACACCACCACCAGGTAATGCCATGCGTTTTGGCTTCTTTACCCGGCACCTCTTTCATCTTTTGCAGAGAATCGAGTGTTGATTGTAAGATCTGTTTATTTTTCTTTAACCGGTAAAGGTCAATATAGGTCTGACTGATCGCATAGTCATCTGCATGGTCATAACGCCTGCCTGCTTTCCACTGCACCCTTTCCCCCATCGCCATCATAGAATCGAGCAGCAGATCCGACTTGGTAGTTTGATAAGCAGCGAATACACCGGCGTAGAATGCTCCATTGGTCCAATCATTTAATCTTTGTTTGTTGGAATGATTCATTTGCCAATTGGCCACTTTTAATAAAGTTGGCCTGATATAATCTGCTGCAAAGAGGTTTTTCTCCTGTGACCGTACTGTTACAGAGAAAACCATACACAGCATACATGCTGCTAAAATTGTTGTTTTTTTCATTTTCTTGTTTTTCATCTTCATAATCATCACGCTCAATATGCTGATCAATACCTAAGATCAGTTGTCATCATAGATAGATGCAATACACCTGCTTTCGTTTTTTCTATCCTATTTAAATCTTTTCCCTTTGGGTGCTTTCTGAATTTTCTTGAGCAATTCCATCAGTTCTTTTACTTTTTCCGGGTTCTCATTGTAGAGATTATGATCTTCGTGAATATCTGTATCCAGATTATAGAGTTGTCCGATAGGCCCGCCCGGTTCAGGTTTCACATCAGCCGGAACGGTAAATCCACCCGAACCTAATTTGGTGATCAGTTTCCATGAACCCTTTCTGATATCGAGTGTTCCTTTGGAAGAAATGTTTACGATAGCTTCCTGGTCGGGAATAGCAGTGGCTTTTCCGGTGAGGATCGGGAATATGGAATAACTGTCTTCTGTTTCAAATTTTTCAGAATGATTACCGATCAGGTCAGCACAGGTTGACATAAAATTGGCCAGCGTAGTAGCCACAGCACTAACAGAACCCGCCTGTACCTTACCCGGATAGCGAACAATCAAAGGAACACGGTGGCCTCCTTCAAATGCATCACCTTTCATTCCCCTGAATTCGCCCGCAGCTTTGTGATCAAACTGCTGAACAAAATTTTCTCTCCAGTAAGGGCCGTTATCGCTGGTGAAGACCACCATGGTATTTTTAGACATCCCCAGGCTATCCAGCAAATGCAGGACCATTCCTACTGCATCATCCACTTCCTGTACATAATCGCCATACTCACCGGCTTTTGATTTCCCAGTATAATTTTTACCAGGCACCCAGGGTGTGTGTGGTGCCGGCATCGGGAAGTATAAGAAGAAAGGGTCTTTGGCATTTTTTTGCTTACTGATAAAATCATTGGCCTTACGTGTAAAGAATGGAAGTACATCATAGAAATCAAAGGAAGGAGCCATTAATCCTTCTCTCCAAAAAGGCCCTGTATAACCCGATTCCAGTTTATTGCCTTTCGTATAACCGGTAGGCTGTTCGATCAGTTTATCATTTTCCAGGTACACATAAGGTGGCATATCCAGAGAGGCTGGCAATACAAATGAGTAATCAAACCCTTGTGTTTTGGGGCCACGGGATGGGGCTTTAGAGAAATCGATCTGCTCGGGTTTCATTTCATCAAGAATACCATAGAGATTATTCTTATTATACTCGGGCTTCAACGAGTCTTTATAAGCATCCTGTGGAATCCAGTCCAGTC
>CBHRAM010000242.1:0-5725 GCA_966076165.1 uncultured Chitinophagaceae bacterium | reverse complement strand
CCCAAGCAAAATAAAGACCTCATCGGAAAAGGGCTTCGCTCTTTGTTACAGAATATAGATGCTGATCTGAAAACAACCACCGGTTCATTAAAGACAGATGTGGTAGAGCAGGTAACCCATACCATGCGCATACCCATTGCAGATATACAGGTAAACCCCAAACAGCCCCGCCGCGATTTTGATGAAGCCGCTTTGAATGAGCTGGCAGCCTCTATTAAACTGCACGATATCATTCAGCCCTTAACGGTTTCTAAATTGGCGAATGGAAAATATCAGTTGATTGCGGGTGAACGACGGTTTCGTGCCTCAAAGATCGCGGGGTTAACGGATGTGCCGGCTTATATCCGCCAGGCAAACGACCAGCAATTACTGGAACTGGCATTACTGGAAAATTTACAGAGAGAAGACCTCAATGCCATAGAGATCGCCATCAGCTATAAACGGATGATGGAAGAACTGAACCATACACAGGAACAGGTGGCAGAAAGGATGGGGAAAGAAAGAACTACCGTTACCAATTACCTCCGTTTATTAAAACTCCCCCCGGATATTCAACTGGCCGTTCGTAATGGCACTTTGAGTATGGGCCATGCAAGGGCATTGGTTAATATTGATACCATTGATAAACAGTTATTCGTTTATAAAGAGATCCAGCAAAAAGGATTAAGCGTTCGCCAGACAGAAGAACTGGTCCGGAATATGTATAAGGCAGAGAAGAACAATGGTGTTAAATCTTCCGTAAAGTCGGAACTGCCACCTGCCTTCAAGAAAATTGAAGATAATTTAGCCTCGCATTTCGGAACCAAAGTAAAAATGGCCCATAATAAAAAAGGCTATGGCAGTATCAGCATCGAGTATTATTCGCTGGAAGAACTGAATAAGATCCTGGATGCGATGAATGTTACTGTGAGTTAATCTTTACATGAAAGTATACAGGCTCCTCATATTATTGTTTTTGTTTGCAGGATCGGTGTCAGCTGTATGGGCACAGGATGAAAAAAAATCATTGGCCACGGGTTCACTTTTTACTCCATCCCCAAAAGATTCTGTTGGTGTTCCCAAAGACACTGTTGCAAATAAAGCTTCTGTAAAAAAAGATACGGTGGCTAAACATAACCCCCGTCTTGCTACCAAGCGGTCTGCATTGATCCCGGGTTGGGGACAGGCTTACAACAAAGAATACTGGAAGATCCCGATCGTTTACGGGATCCTGGCTATTCCTGCAGGTTTATACTTTTACAACAACAGTTATTATAAGAAAACAAAGTTTGCATACGAAGCTTTGTTCAAAGCTGCTTCGCCAGCAAAAGACACATCTGATCTGGCATTGATCGACCCGCAACTGAAGAATCTGAGTATGACTTCCCTGCAGAGTTACCGGAATTCATTTCGCCGCGACAGGGATTATTCCATCTTATGGTTCCTGCTGGCCTGGGGATTACAGGTAGCCGATGCAACTGTGTTCGCACACCTGAAACAGTTTGATGTAAGCAATGATCTATCCATGGAACTAACCCCGACCTTTAATCCCAACACCAGAACACCCGGGTTAGGGCTTACCCTCAATCTGAAGAACCCTTCCAGAAAGCCTGTCGCAACCCGTTAAGCAGAAATCCGGCAATTTCTACCCGTTTCTTATTGCGAAGTGTTTTATTTGCAGATGAATTGTTTGCGTTGATACTTTTATCGCAAAAAAATCAGTGAAATCATACAAAAAATCATAAAATCAGTGATATGAGGATTGCATTAATCGGCTATGGTAAAATGGGTAAAGCGATAGAAGCGGTGGCCATAGAAAAAGGGCATGAAATTGTATTGAAAATAGATCTTGACAATGCATCGGACCTGAATAAAGAAAATATCAGCAAAGCAGAGGTAGCGATTGAGTTTACCGGCCCGCATAGTGCTTTTGGCAATGTGATGAAATGCCTGGAACTGGGGATTCCGCTTGTTTGCGGCTCAACCGGATGGCTGGATAAATTTGAAGAAGCCAAACAGTATTGCCAACAACAGAACGGAACCCTTATCTATGCCAGTAATTACAGTATTGGTGTGAATTTGTTCTTTGAGCTGAATACCTATCTCGCCAGATTGATGGCTAAACATGGAAATTATGGAGTAAGTATGGAAGAGATCCATCATACCCAGAAAAAAGATGCCCCCAGCGGCACGGCCATTACTTTGGCAGAACAGGTACTGCAGGAGATCAAAACCAAGAAACAATGGGTAAACCATCTCAGCCATAATCCCGAAGAGCTGGAGATCATTTCAGAGCGGATCGACCCTGCTCCAGGAACGCATAAGATCAGGTATAGTTCGTCAGTAGACGATATTGAGATCATTCATACCGCACATAACCGGGTAGGCTTTGCCGGGGGTGCCGTATTGGCCGCTGAATTTGCTATTCAGAAAAAAGGTATCTTCGGCATGAAAGAAGTGTTGGGCCTGTAAAATATTCCAATTAACAGGCTTGACCAAGGAGCGAAAGAATTTGTATCTTCCCCTATGAAACACCCCCTGAAATGGCCAATCGCCAATCCCCCATTTCAAAAGAGATGAATTTTTATTAATTTTCCGGCTTATTATGCTTTCCAAGAAGACTCAATATGCGTTTAAGGCACTCACCTTTATGGCAGAGCGCAAAAAAGAAGGCCCGGTGCTGATCGCAGAAATATCCAAAAGGAAAAAGATTCCCCTCAAATTCCTTGAAAATATTCTGCTGGAACTGAGAAAAGCGGGTTTACTGGAAAGTAAGAAAGGCAAGGGCGGTGGCTATTTTTTTAAAGTAGAACCTAAAGATATTCCGCTGGCACAGGTGATGCGTTTGATTGAGGGGCCGATTGCCTTATTGCCTTGTGTAAGCTTAAATTTTTATGAGAAGTGTAAGGACTGTGATGAAAAAAAATGTGGTTTGAACAGGGTGATGAAGCAGGTAAGGGATAATACCCTTGCCATTCTGGAGAACAAGACCGTATCAGACCTGGTTTCCAAATAGTAACAGAACCAAAACATAACCAAAACCAAAACAGAACATTTATGAAAAAAATCATTGTTGTTTTATTATGCCTGCCCATGATTGCGGGTGCTCAGAGCCTGATCGGCGGTAAAAACATCTTCCGTTGGAATATCGGTTCCGTAGCGCTGAAGAATTACCACTTTACTTATGAAAGAAGTTTGACAAAACGTCTTTCTGCTTCGATCAGTTACCGTACTATGGCCAAAGGTGCTATGCCTTTACAGGATGAGTTGGCTAAAAAGATCAACAGCAGCAGTGTGGATTTCAATAATTTTCAGATGGGTAATACTGCCTGGACATTAGAAGGCCGTTTCTACCTCGGTATGGGAAGAATGAAAGGATTCTATCTGGCTCCTTATCTCCGTTTTGCCAATTTCGACCTGAGTGCCCCTGTTAAGTATACAGTAACCACAGGGCCTGCCGCAGGTGCTTCTAAACAGGCATTGTTTTCGGGTAATGTAAAATCAACCAGCCCGGGATTATTGATCGGTTGGCAGTTTACCCTGGTGGGAAAACTGGTAATGGATCTTCAGATCATTGGAGGCCATTATGGACATAGTTCAGGAGACCTGAATTTTGCAGCTGCCTTAAACAGCGACGAAGTATCGGCCCTGCAAACAAGTATCAACGATATCAAAAACAAAACAAGTCCTTTTACAGTAACAGGAACAGCCAGCAGCACCGGAGCCAAGATCACTACAGATGGCCCTTGGTTTGGTGTTCGTAGCAATATCGGTATCGGACTGAGATTCTAATTAAGAATTAAAAATTAGAAATTAATAATTAAAAAGAGGTGTGTTATGCAGGAAATCCCTGATCATAACACACCTCTTTTTTTCAGCCCTCTATGTAATTTTTAATTATTAATTTTTAATTTCTAATTACCCTTCAGGTTACTCAGCATATCAGCCGTCATCTTCGAAAGATCATACTCAGGTTTCCAGCCCCAGTCCTTGGTAGCAACGCTATCATCAATACTCTGAGGCCAGCTATCTGCAATTGCCTGTCTGTAATCGGGGGCATAATTCATCGTAAAATCCGGAATGTGCTTTTTGATCTCTGCACCGATTTCTTCCGGTGAGAAACTCATTCCCGAAATATTATAAGATGTTCTGATAGAAATCTTATTGGCAGGTGCATCCATTAATTCCAATGTGGCGCGGATCGCATCCGGCATATACATCATGGGAAGAAATGTGTCTTCCTGCAAAAAGCATTTGTATTTTTTGTCTTCCAGTGCCCCATGAAATATTTCAATGGCATAATCGGTGGTGCCACCACCCGGCTCCGATTTATAACTGATTAATCCCGGATAGCGTATACTACGCACATCCACACCATAACGGCTATGATAATAATTACACCAGAACTCACCTGCGTACTTACTGATACCATACACCGTGATCGGTTCTATAATGGTTTGCTGCGGACAGTTTTGCTTAGGGGAAGTAGGGCCAAAAACAGCAATACTGCTTGGCCAATAAACCTTATGCAGTTTTTCCTCACGGGCAATATCCAGCACATTCAATAATCCCTGCATATTCAGGTGCCAGGCAAGATTGGGGTTCTTTTCACCGGTGGCGGATAAGATGGCCGCCAATAAATAGATCTGCGTGATATTCTGGCGGATCACCTGTACATGTAACATCTCTTTGTTCATCACATCGAGGCTCACATACGGTCCGGTACCCTTCAGCAAAGGATTTTCTTCCCGCAGATCGGAAGCGACTACATTGTTATTACCGTACTTTTTACGTAAAGCCAAAGTAAGCTCCACACCGATCTGGCCGGAAGCACCTATGACCAGTATTTTATCTTTTACAACAGACATGGCAATCATTTTAGAAGTAACAAAGAAAGTCAAAAAACAGGATATGAAACCCAAAAGAGAATTCATTCAACATTCAATATTCCTTGTTCAATATTCGATATTCAAAAAGCTGTAATTTTGAAAACTATTCAATCAAATACCATGCTCCCATCCTACTTGACCGCATTATTCAAAGAACAATCTTATAACCCTGATAATTTCTTTCTGATCGCCGGTCCATGTGTGGTGGAAAGTGAGGAACTGGTAATGGAAATAGCCGATAAAGTATCTTCTATCTGCAAAAGACTGGAGATCCCTTATGTATTCAAAGCCAGTTATCGAAAAGCCAACCGTACCAGTGCCGGTTCGTTTACAGGTATTGGTGATGATAATGGACTATCGCTGATACAAAAAGTGGGTAAAACCTATCATCTGCCTACCACATCCGATATTCATGCCCATGAAGAAGCGGCGATGGCTGCTCCTTTTATTGATATACTGCAGATCCCGGCCTTCTTATGCCGCCAGACAGACCTCCTGATCGCAGCTGCAGAAACCGGAAAGATCGTGAACGTAAAAAAAGGGCAGTTCCTGAGCGGACCATCTATGAAATTTGCGGTTGATAAAATTCAGAAAGCAGGTAATGAAAAAGTGATGCTTACAGAGCGTGGCAATACTTTCGGTTACCAGGACCTGGTGGTAGACTATAGAAATATTCCATGGATGCAGGAAAACAAAGTGCCTGTGATCATGGATTGTACGCACTCACTGCAACAACCCAATCAAACCTCGGGTGTAACCGGTGGCAACCCACAACTTATCGGGACCATCGCGAGTGCGGCAATTGCTACAGGTGCAGATGGATTGTTTATCGAAACACACCCTAATCCTGCTGTGGC